>NZ_JAHGVE010000019.1 GCF_018835585.1 Pelorhabdus rhamnosifermentans | reverse complement strand
GCCATAATACTAAACCCTTTATCGCGCGTCCGGCGAATATACTCGGACGTCAATGTCATATCCCCGCTAGTATCTTTCGCTCCCACAATATTCGGCACATCGGCTAATTTTTCAACCAACCCTGCCGACATATTTACGCCCGTACGGTCGGGATTATTATAGAGGATATTAGGAATATCAACGGCTTCAGCTATCGTTACGAAGTGCTTATAAAGTTCATTTTCATTCGGTGTAATAAACATCGGTGTTAATACCGTAATGGCTGCCGCATTGTTTTGTTTAGCCAGTTTGGCCAGCTTCACACATTCTTTGGTTGTAATGGCACTGGCTCCCACATAAACAGGCACCCGACCATTGACCTGTTCCATCGTCACTTCTACAGCCTTCACTTTTTCTTCAACATCAAGACCATAGAATTCGCCTGTACTGCCCAGTACAAAAACGCCGTGAACCCCGCCTTCAATAACATAATCAATCAGATTGCGCAGTGCTTTTGTATCTAGCTTTTCATTTTCGTCCATCGGCGTAATCAGCGGTGGCACGACTCCTTTGATTTCAAACACTTAAATTCCTCCCTATTATCATTTAATATTCATCCCAAACTTCATGACTCATCAGGTTACAGGTGCCGGATTAAACAGGCATAAATCATTATGCAATTTCCAATGCTCAGCCCAGGTTTCTTTTTGACCGCTCGCTACATCTAAGATCATACGGAAAATTTCCCAGCCAACTTCTTCAATCGTAGCCTCTCCTGTCGCAATTCTTCCGGCATTGACATCAATCAAGTCCGGCCATTGTTCCTTCAAAAAATTGCGTGTTGACACTTTCATCACAGGCACCATGGCAAGTCCATATGGCGTCCCACGACCTGTTGTAAACACTTGTAAATGGATACCTGATGCCAGTTGTGACGTTCCACAAACAAAATCACTTGCTGGCGTTGCTGCATAAATCAGACCTTTTTTCATAACCTTCTCACCAGGTGATAATACTCCGACAATCGCACTGGAACCTGATTTAGCAATCGAACCGAGTGACTTTTCCACTACATTGGCTAAGCCACCCTTTTTATTACCAGGTGCCGGATTGGCACTACGATCAGCATCACCCAAATCCAAATAATGATCATACCATTTCATTTCATGAATCAGAGCCCCCCCCACTGTTTCATTCACTGCCCGTGGCGTCAATAGATGAATGGCATCACGCACTTCAGTTACTTCGGAAAACATCACAGTAGCTCCGGCACGGACCAATAAATCCGCAGCATAACCGACAGCCGGATTGGCTGTAACACCGGAAAAAGCGTCACTTCCGCCACATTGCAACCCAATAACCAAATCAGAAGCCGGACAAGTCACACGTTGACGATGATTTAACCGAATTAAACGTTCCTCTGCAGCTTCCATAATGGCTTTCACCATTTGCTCAAATCCATGCTGCTCCTGAAGTACAATGATATTGTTTTTATCGCCACCAGGCAGTACTCTATCAGGCTGCAATTTCTCACAACCCAAACCTACAATAAGCAATTCGCCACCGAAATTCGGATGAGTGGCAAGATTCTGGATGGTACGAATGGGAACGACTGCCTCAGGCGCATTGATGGCCACGCCGCAGCCATAATTATGTTTCAATGCGACCACATCATCAACATTTGGATATTTGGGTAAAATTTCTTCTTCAATACGTTTTACCGCGTAATCAAGTACACCCACTACACATTGAACGCTCGTCATAATACCAAGAATATTTTTAGTTCCGGCGGTACCGTTTTCATTACGATAACCTTCAAAAGTATAACCTTCAAGTGGCGCTTGCACTTCAGGTACTTTGTTCGCAATCGTTAATTCATCCAAATTGGGCGGTATCGGTAACTTAACTAGAGACTCGTCAATCCAACTTCCCTTTTGAATGGGGCAAACAGCATACCCAATAACTTCACCGTAACGAACAATGGCTTCCTCTTGTTTTAAATCTGTTAACGCCACCTTATGTCCCTGGGGAACATGTTCCTTAAGTTCAAGACCAGAAGAAAATACTGTCCCTTGAGGCAGTCCACCCTCATTCACAACAATAGCAACATTATCTGCTGAATGTATTTTAATATAAAGAGGCTCTTCTTTTTGACTGACCATGGTATCCATTTTTTCATCCTTTCCGTCTTTCCTGGATCTGAAATTTCATATCGATTTATTAATCAGATTTCACAATTAATATATAATAATGCAAAATTCATGCCAACGTTAAGCCTTGAATATACGGGAGGTTTAGAGTAAGCAGAATCAGTGCTACAACAGCAGCATGCAACATTTGTAGTATTTTTTCAGCAACTGTTGCATTATCTCCATTGCTTTAGATAGAGCGATAACATCCCCTACTTTCTAATTAGCGGGGTCACCAAGTTGCCTTCCACATCAAATTCCATGTATTGTGGTTCGTCCTGTGCTTCTAGGCCTTCGTACTTTCCTTGAATAACCGCTTCATAATAAGCTTCAGATAACATAATCTGTCCAATGTGGAGACTGTTAGAAATGCGAATAATTTTGGCCCTTTCTTTGTCTACATTATTTAATGTTCGTATACAAATTTGAATTGCTTCTTTATCTGTTGCTACAACAATTGGTATTCCTGCTGTCTTTAATACCGTACTAGTTATACAATTGGGATACATTTGCTCTGGATCCAACTTATCAAATAATCGTTTGGTAATGGCATTACATAAACCAGTCCCTAAACCATTTCCATGTGAACAGTCTGAAACATCTAACATACATGTTCTTTGAACCCTTACACCACCCTTGGCATAATCTGTAGAAAATGTACCTGTAATGTTAGGGTCTACGCCACTTCCACTATAGTTTTTGCCGATTTCATCTACAACGAGTACGTCCCCTTCTCTAACAATTAATTGGGGCATATTTTTGAACGCTTGTTTCAATAATTCCGGTTCCCGAGTCATAATGTCATCTTTATGAATAGCTTCAATTCGACAGGTTTCATCATAGGCATTTTCCAGACATGGAATGGATAATATAATAGGCGCTTTTTCAAGAATTACTTTTGCATTCGCAGGTAAATTCTCCGCAATTTTTCCCATACCATCGCTGTGCACACTTTCCGCGCCTCTTTGTTTGCCCAATCCAACGACCATCATTTTACAAGATCCGCTCTCATATTTACCTCTAAATGCGTTATGCGGTTTTATACGACAAGATACAATAATCCCATCTGATTCATAAGCTAGTTTATCTAAATAAACAGGCTTCCCGCATTCCGAATATCCTAACATGACGGTATCCATGCAAGACCTAATTGGGCATCCCATGGTTTCTTCCGTAATATTATATCCAGCTAAAACTTCAGTCTGTCCTTCTGCCGTTGCTCCACCATGACTGCCCATAGCTGGAACAATAAAAGGCTTTGCATTCTTTGATTTGACAAAATCTACAATTGACCTGGTAATAATATCTACATTTGCAACGCCCCTGCTTCCTGCAGTAATTGCGATATGCATGCCGCTCTTAATTTGATTAGAAATTTTTTCTTTAGATAACTCTCTAAAAACAACTTCAGGTATTTCTTGCGGTGTAATAACCGGTCGCAGAAATGTCTGTTTTGCCCGAAACATCTTAGGAATATATACATCTTCTAATAATTTTGATACAACTCCACCTTTTTTTATTTCCATTTTTCTATCCCTCTTAACCTATTTATTGTGTAACACCTTATCAAGCAGTTTATTCAACTATCCAATTTATCTGTTTCGACCGTCAATTCCACCCTTTTAATGTCACCGACAATAAATAAATAAGACATAGCTCCTAAAAATCCGATGATACCTACATAAAGTAATGCCCCATCAAACGATCCCGTTCGCGCCAGAATATAACCAATAGCAAGTGGCGTTATAATACTCGCCACATTCCCGCATAAATTAAAAATTCCACCGCTTATTCCCATAATCTCTTTAGGCGACGTATCACCAATAACACACCAGCCTAAATTGCCTATCCCTTTTGAAAAAAATGCTAACGACATAACCGCAATGACAAATATTTCAGAAGAAACATAATTTGCCATAACAATGCTGCTCGTAAATAACAATCCCGTAATAATTGGCGTTTTACGAGCAACAGTTAGACTATTCCCCCGACGTATCAGCCAATCTGACCAAACTCCTCCTAGCATACCTCCAGCACAACCAGCAATTGCAGGAACCGAGGCAACAAATCCCGCCTTCAAAATTGTCATACCTTTTGCTACAACAAGATAAGTTGGAAACCAGGTCAAGAAAAACCAAGTAATTGTAGTCAGACAAAATTGTCCAATATATACACCAAGTATCATGCGATTCGTAATAAGTGTCCGTATATGACACCATTTTACTTTAGTTTTCGTATCACCGATATTAGACAACCCGCCTCCAGCCTGAATATAATCAAGTTCAGCCTGATTGACTCCCTTATGATGCTTGGGATCTTGAATAAATTTCAGCCAGATCAAAGCTAAAATAACGCCGACTGCACCAGCACCAAAGAAAATATAATGCCAGCTCCAAGTATGGATCACCCAAGTCATGAGGGGTGTAAAAACTGCCAATGCAAAATATTGTGCCGTTTGAAAAACAGCCGTTGCCATACCACGTTCACGAGTTGGAAACCACATGACTGTAAGTCTGCTATTGGCTGGAAAGGCTGGCGATTCTGCTACTCCCATTAAAAATCTCAAAGCAAATAAAATGATAAATGCAGATGAAAAATATCCGATAAATCCTTGAAAGAAGGTAAAAATAGACCAAAACAAAAGCCCTACCCCATACACGACACGCGCACCATATCGATCTAAAATCCAACCGCCTGGAATTTGCATACCCGTATATGCCCAGCCAAAAGCAGAAAAAGCTAGCCCCATCGTTATCGCATCAAAACCTAGTTCATTTTTCATAATTGGCGCAGCTATAGATAATGTGGCACGGTCAACATAATTAAAAGTAGTCACAATAAATATCATGGCTAATATAAAATAACGTACATTGGTTTTTCGTGAATTTTGTTGATTTATCTCCATAAAATTATTTCCTCCATTTTTTTACTTTCGTCTGACAAAACTTCATGAAATTAGAGGTTGCAAATCCGCAACTATCGATACAAAACTATTGCAAAAATTATGCCAATTGTAAAACCTTGAATATACGAGACGTTTAACACACCCACAAACAAACATTACAACAACAAAGTGCAACAATTATAGTGTAATTCAGCTAACTGTTGCACTTTGATCAAGTTTACCAGATATATAAAATCTAATCAGTAATCGGCTTGACTGCAAAAGCCACAGCCAGAGCTGCAACAACAGCTAATGCGCCTGCAAGCAAAAAGGCACTGGTAAAACTGCCACTTGATTGAACAAGTATACCTGTAAGCGCCGGACCCACAATGCCCGCCAAATTTGACAGAAAATGAACAAAGCCACCCACACCGCCAACATTTTCACCACGTACCGTATCCTGAATAATAGCCCAATAGTTCGAGGTAGTGAGGTATTGACAGAATATTGTAAGCGACATGAGCAGGACGGCGCTGACAGTGGAAGTAGCCAAACCGCCCAGACTTACACCGAGCGCTGAACCAAGCAAGCATACGACAATAACAACTTTTCTGGAAAACATGAGATTGCCTGTCTTTTTGTAAACTAAATCCGATATAAAACCACCGCCCACTTGCCCAATAAATCCAATAAGCCAAGGAATAGCAGAAACAAGCGCCATATCTTTAATACTCAGTCCATGAGCCATAACTAAATAACTAGGAAACCAAGTCAGGAAAAAATAAAGAATATAATTGCTGGCGAAAAAAGCTGCCGCCGTAGCTAAAATGGTCGGCTGTTTTAGGAAATAACCTAATGAGGCTTTTGTTGAAACTTCCGATGTTATCACTTGGCCCTGCTCAATTTCCTGTAGTTCCGCAGTAGACACATGTGAATTATCACGTGGACGATCAGATACATACTTTAGCCAAAAAAATGTCCAAACAAACCCTAATAGCATAATGACAACAAAAGGAGTCTTCCATCCCCAATGGAGAGCCATAAAACCGACAATAGGGCCTGTCAAAGCAGCACCTAATGACATGCCACCCGTAGAAATTCCAACAGCACGCGCACGTTCTGAAGCAGGAAACCAATTGTTAATTGTTTTATTATTTGCCGACCCAATGGGTCCTTCACCTAAACCAAATAAAACACGAACAATATATAACGAAGAAAAATTAAACGAAAAAGCAGTAAGACCACCAAAAAAAGACCAAAAAGACATGGCAATACCAAATGTCTTACGAGGACCAAAGATATCTGCCAGATAACCACCAACAAAGTTAAATAAAGCATAGCCAACAAAGAAGCTACTGAAGATGAACCCCATATCGGCTGGAGTTAAATGAAACTCATTCGAGATATAGGGTGCTGCAATAGATAAAGCAGCCCGATCAATATAATTGATAAAAGCAGCAAAAAATAACATTACAAGAATGACTCGTCGATATTTTTTAAACATTTTTTCCCCTCGCTTTTCTTTCCTAAAAATTATTTTTACTATTCCGCCTATTATTAAATGCAATTTACGTGCCAATTAAGAAAATACTGAATTTGCTACTTTTTTTGTTATTACTCTCTTAAATCTTTTATCACAAATACTACATTTGTTGGATTTTTTGTTACAAATGAGGTTTATATGAAATGTTGAAAAGTGCAATTTCTACATATATCTACATATTTTTGCTATAATGAAAAACAAGTAAATCAATCTCGTCAGTAAAATAAGTTCGAGGTGAACAAATTTGTCTAAAATTGCTTTTATCTCACCTGATAAAGATTTATTTCTAAAAGGGAAAAAAATTGTCCATGAACTCGGTTTAGAAAATAAAGTAGATTTTTATTTAGCCAGACTCAAACGAGCCATTCGCCTCGCCCGAAGTCTGCAAAATACCGATGTTGATGTTATTGTTTCCAGAGGGGGAACGGCTCAATTAATTATTGAATCACACGTAAATATCCCTGTTGTTGAAATCACGATTACCGGACAAGACTTGGCGCAAGTCTTTTATGAAGCAAAAAAAATTACTAAACTGCCTCATCCAAAAGTGACTATGCAGGCTTTTAGTAACATGATTTACGATATTGAAATACTATCGAACATTTTGGGAATCGAATTAACCATTCATTCCCTTGAAAAAACAGAAGATATTCCAATGAAGCTAGCCACCATAACCCCCTCAGACACGGATGTCGTAGTAGGAGGCATCAAAACAGCTACTTTAGCTAAAGCCAAAGGCTTTAAAACGCTTTTGATCCACTCTGGCGACTTCTCCATACGGAGCGCTTTTATAGAAGCCAGAAAAATTGCTTTAGCCCGGAAGATTGAAAAACAGCAAACCCAGGAAATCAAAGCCCTCATTGACTATTCTTTAGAAGGCATTATTAGTGTCAATCGCCAAAAAATAATCAGAATATTAAATCCTGCTGCCGAACGCTTGTTAAATTGTTCCGCCCCCAAAAATCTTGGACAAAAAATAAATTCTATCTTGCCTGGTGTGAACATCGATAATTGCTTATTAGACGGACAGGAATTGATTGGTCAAGTCATACAGCACGGCAGGCACTGGCTCACTCTAAATATTGCCCCCATTATTGTGGACGAAACCATTATTGGTGCTATAATTACGTTTCAAGACATTACACGCATTCAAGAAATGGAAATAAAAATTCGTAATGAAGTATTAGCAAGAAAGTTTATGGCAAAGTATCATTTCTCAGACATCCTCGGCATTTCGGACCAAATTATTGAAACAAAACGCGCCGCTCAAGAAATCGCGGCAGTAGATGCGAATGTATTAATATCAGGTGAATCCGGAACAGGCAAGGAACTATTTGCTCAAAGCATTCATAATGCCAGCCTTAGAAAAAGCGGCCCTTTTGTAGCGGTAAATTGCGCCGCACTGCCAGCCAATTTGCTTGAAAGCGAATTATTTGGCTATGTCGATGGTGCCTTTACAGGAGCGAGAAAAAAGGGCAAACCCGGCCTATTTGAGATGGCTCACAGAGGCACAATTTTTCTTGATGAAATTTCAGAAATGGACAAGTATGGTCAAAACCGTCTACTCCGCGTACTACAAGAAAAACAAGTCATGCGTCTCGGCGATGATAAATATATCCCCATTGACGTACGAATCATTGCAGCTACCAATAAAAATTTAATAAAATTAGTAAAGCAAGAACAATTTCGTCAAGATTTATTCTACAGACTAAAAGTATTAACAATAAAAATATCGCCCTTGCGTAATAGAACAGGTGATATTGACTTTCTTGCTCATCATTTTTTAAGCCATTACACACAAAAACATCATAAAGAGCGAGAAATTTCCTTAATGGCCTATAAATACTTAAGTCAATATTCTTGGCCAGGAAATGTCAGAGAACTCATGTTTTTTATCGAACGACTCGTTGTCATCGCCCAAGAAAAGGTGATTTCTGCTGAAACAATCGAAAAATACTGGGATGACAAAGAAGACCTCTCTGAACAACCGCCAGTCGCCGTCGCTAGCCCGGACCTGTCAGAAGAACAGAGAATCAGGGCTGCACTGATAGAGTGCCATTCTAATATCACACATGCCGCTCAGCAGTTAGACATGGATCGAAGTACACTCTATCGCAAACTCAAATTTTACAAAATTGAAGTAAAGAAAATCTATGAATAAATCGTAGCAACAAAAAGATTAGGGGGCTGTGTAAAAAACACAGCCCCCTAATCTTTTTGTCAGACACACTAATACCTACTACCCTATCAAAAACGAACAAACATTCTCATTACAGAATAGAATATTTAAGCATTTTAGCATCTTCGTGAAACATTTGTACCGTATTAAGCGAGAGTTCTTCCAAATCTAATCCCACTTTAGGTAACTTCTTTAAAATATCATTGACAACCGTAATAATATCGCAGCCACACTCTTCAGCCTGAAAAATGTTTAACAATTCCCGGCTGCTAGCCCACAGCAATTCCACCCCCGCCTTAGCATGACAAAGAACAGCAGCCTGTTTCATACAGGGAATGGGATCTCGTCCTGTATCAGCAATACGTCCTGCAAATACAGAAACAATATTGCGGCTATGTAATGCAAAGGCCGCCACGGTTTCCTGTACCTGCTTCACCGTTAAAATGGCCGTAACATTTAACTGAAACCCTTGGGCCGATAACTTTTTAATCAGAGGAATAGCCGATTCGCCGCGCGAGTTGGTAATAGGAATTTTAATATATACATTTTTCCCCCAACTGCCAATTTTTTTTGCTTCTCGTTCCATCAAATCAAACTCGTCAGCAAAAACCTCAAAGGATACAGGAACATCCCGTATATATTCTAAGACCCTTTTAGCAAAAACTTCATAATTATTGACGCCTGCTTTTTTCATTAAAGAAGGATTCGTTGTAAAACCCTTAATATAATCTTTCCTATAAATTTCCAGCATGGCTTCAAGATTTGCTCCATCAGCAAAAATTTTAATTTTGAGATTTTTCATTCCCATCATTGGTCCGTCCCCCTAAAATATTTATGCTGCATTTTTTGCTTGTTCTGGTAAAGCACCTTAACCTTGAATATGATTTAAGGCATTTGATTTCGTTTTAATAAAGTTTGGAACAAACAATATGACAAGTAAAATAGCCACAATAGCATAAATCCCTGCTATACCAATGGCATTCGAAATTTGACCGAGTAAAATACCCAGTACCCCAAAATCTGCATCACCAAAGGTAGTATTTTGGAATCCCAATTGCCCCAGTACAGGCAATAACCAGGCTGGCAGAAAAGTAATGGCCAGACCATTCACAAAAGCCCCTAAAGCTGCACCGCGTTTTCCCCCTGTAGCATTACCAAAGATACCGGCTGTAGCACCACAGAAAAAGTGAGGAACAAGACCAGGAATAATCAAGATACCTCCTGTGGCCCCTAAAATCAACATACCAATAACGCCGCCAATAAAGGAGCTAATAAATCCAACAACAACAGCTGTCGGCGCATAGGTAAAGAAGACGGCGCAATCCACAGCCGGAACTGCATTTGGTATGATTTTCGTTGCAATGCCTTGAAATGCCGGAATCAAATCCCCTAAAATCATGCGAACGCCAGCATAGACAACCGTAACACCTACGGCAAATTTAAGAGCCGCCATAACGGCAAACAAGAAAGGCGACATTTCCCCTGAAAGGGTAGCGACAAAAGCAGGCCCCGCAGCAAACGCCGCAATTAAATAAAAGATCATCATTGTTAAAGCCGTAGAAATCGTGGTATCACGTAAGAAACCCCATTTCTCAGGAATTTCGATTTTTTCCGTGCTTTCTTCCGGTTTCCCAGCAAAATGCCCGACCCACGCGGCTAAATAATAACCCAAACTACCAAAATGTCCGAGAGCAATATCATCGCCATCCGTAACTTTCAAGGTATATTTCTGTCCAATAGCAGGTGAAATCGCACTCCAAGCCCCGAGTATAAAGCCGCCAATCAAAATCATTTCTACACCTTTCATGCCTGAAGCACCTAATACAGCCGAAAGTAAACAAGCCATAAAAAAGCTGTGATGGCCCGTTAAAAAAACATATTTATACTTCGTAAAGCGGGCAATCAGGAGATTAATCACCAGTCCGGCCAACAAAATCGACATCGTCTCAACACCGAGTACCTTTTGTGCTACCGATACAATGGCTTCATTATTAGGAACGACACCGGTAATATGAAACCCCTTTTGAATCATCTTTCCCAAGGGATCAAGATTAGCAACGATAAAATCGGCACCCGCACCTAACATCAAATAACCCAGGATTGGTTTTAATGTACCGGTCATAACCTTATAAGCTGGTCTTTTAAGAGCGATTAAACCGACAAAAGCCATAATTCCCATAAGTAGTGCAGGTTGCTTTAATACATCTCTTAAAAATTCCAGAATAACGGTAAAGATGGACATAGCTTCATACCCCCTTTTATTATTTGCTTTCTTCTTGATACTTTTGCTGAATAAGCTCCAGTACATCCTCGGCAATTTTTTTCTTATTAATATAACTTCTCACAACAGCAACATTGCGCCCTTCAAATTGAGCAGCCAGTTCTTTTACCGTAACAATCAGATCACACTTCATTCCTTGGGCTGAGTTAAAATCTGTCGACTCAACATTGGCCCGAATGCCATTTTCTTCACAAAGTTCCTCGATTTTCATTTTAAGCATGATACTACTGCCAATCCCATTTCCACATACTGTAACAATATGCAACATAACTACCCCCATTACATTTTTTGGATATACCTTAGAATTTCCTGTTTATTTACAGCTCGATCTGCAAGCTGCTTAAACGCCTCATCATCCAATAACTGCATCAGTTCAGCAAGGGCCTTTAAGTGAGTCACATTATCAATAGCACATAAAAATATCACGACATTCACTGGATCATTTTCTTTGTTACCAAATTCCACCGGTTTTTTTAACGTCAAAAGGGCCATACCAATCTTTTTAGCCCCATCTTCAGGTCGCGCATGAGGCATGGCGATCCCCTTCACAATAACAATATAGGGCCCCATTTCTTTTACTGTACGGATCATGGCGTCAATATAACGATGCTCAACAAATCCGCCACCTTCAAGCAGTTCTCCCCCTATACGAATAGCCTCTTCCCAATCTTTTACCTCGACATTTAAACGAATCGTGCTTTCAATTAATAAATCCTTAAGCAAGGGCGGAACAACCTCCTTCTGTATATTGAACTTTTCCATTCTAAAAATTTTAGTCAAACCTTGGACAAGTTCATCATAATGATTTATTTGGCAATTTTGCTCAATAAGGTGCACAACTTGTGAAAAAATATCTTTGGGTTGAAAGTTGTACTGCGTTAAGTACTTTTTCAACTTTTCCATATCCGCTTCGCCAAGAAGCGGACTCACCTGAACAAAAGGCAAGGACTCAAACGGCATGGACAATGTCGTCACAATCAAATCTACGTCATGATTCTGCAAAACAGACTGCACTTGATGATAGGCAATAATATCGACAATTTCGACATTAAATTTTTGTTGCAGTCTAGAAGCAAGTAATTGTGCCGTGCCAAGCCCAGTACTACAAACAACGAGGACTTTTTTCTCGCTCATACTTTGCTCGTTCAATCTAAGCAACGCCGCACCAAAATGCAGAGTAAAATAGCCAATTTCCTCGTCATTAAAACCTTTCCCCACATAACTTTCGACAGGTACCATGCTATCTTTCACAATCTCAAATAAGGCATGATAATTATTCATTATCTCATTTAATATCGGATTTTTTACTTTTAAATCATTTTTAAGCCGATAAATTGCCGGCCTTAAATGATCGATTAATCCATTAAATAAAGATTTATCCTGTATCAAGCAATCCTCATGCAACCTTTCACTGACAGCACGCAATATCTTGCCCGTCAGTACTTGAAGGATGGCCCAATTTTCACTATTTTCATGATGAACTGCATAGACATTACTTCCTAACAGATGAACGGTAATATAACCGATTTCCCCATAGGGCACTTCAATATGAAAATGCTCTTCTAACTGCCGTGCAATAAAAGAAGCCGTTGCAAATTCCTTGGTAATCTCATAACTCGTTAAATCTTTATTCGACATAATAATATCCCGGCCCAGTCTGATGCGCTTAATCGCAATGGCAATATGAATCACAAGACCCTGGAACGCTTCATCGGAAAAAGTCGTTTCTAACTGTTTTTCACCGTCGATAATACACTTCTCAATAAAGGGTATGTCAATATCTTGAAATAAACGAATAATTTCTGATTTTACAACAGCGTGCACTTGCGACGAATCTGACGAATTGTTTTGCAGTGAGCCATTCACCGCGAGGGTTTTCATGAATAAGGCAATAGAAACTCTGCGCAAATATTTCTCTTCACCCACTACTTTAATGCCATGATTTGTAGAAGATTGCAAAAACAATTTATTTTCTATAAGGAAAGCGCGAACGCGGCCTAAATCTTTAATAACAGTTCCGCGACTCACAAACAACTTATCCGCAAGAAAATCAATAGTGATATAGTCTTGCTGCTGAAGTAACACAGCTAACAAAACATCTACCCGTTCTTCCGGACCTAGGCGATAATGATAGATTTCGGGTTGCTGAAGTTTTTTCATAGCCCTATCAATGATTTCCTTCGTTCCATCATAGTGAACACCGACATGCTGTTTACGAATAAGCTTTGGAAAATGATTAAAGCTCAAAAATTCATCGATCTTATCTAAATTGTAGCGAATAACCCGCGATGTAGTCCGAAATTGTTCTGCTAAAGCCGTAATTTTGATAAATTCGTTCGTACTAGCAATGAAGATAAATAATTGCGTGCACAATTCATTAAGTGTAATGCCTATCACCCCTTTATGTTTATTATATAATGTCTAAAGTTCGGTTTAAAAGTTTAAGATTTGACGAAACAATTATGACAAAAATATACTAATCACCAAAATAGGCAAGTGTCCACTAGACGCTTCCGGTTTTTTTATTAAATAAAAATGTTGACAGTTTATTTGGAATACTATTATAATAATCATAAACTATCATATTCAATCACATTCGATCATTTATCCGTTCAAAAACAATCAGCAGGAGGGTTCCCATGTTTGCAGAAGAACGCCAAGCAAGCATTTTAGAATTAATAAAAGCAGGCCAACCTGTAAAAGTAGGCATACTGACGGAACGCTTTGGCGTTTCTGAATCAACGATTCGACGTGATCTCCAAGAACTGGAGGATGCCGGATGCCTGCACCGAACCCACGGTGGGGCTATTTTAGGCCATAGTGAATATGAGCCAAGTTTTCAGGAAAAAGCGACGTGTTGCTTAGCTGAAAAACAACAAATCGCCACAGCCGCGGTCTCACTCATTGAACAAGGGGAAACAATCCTGCTTGACTCGGGTACAACAACATTGGAAATTGCCCGACAGCTAAGAGGAAAAAAAGTAACTATCGCAACAAATAGTATGGATATTGCTCAGATATTTGTTGATGATACTATTACCGAAGTTATACTGCTTGGTGGCTCACTTCGAAAACCCACGCGTTCCCTTGTTGGTTACCTGACAAATCAAACATTGAAAAATTTGCATTTTGACAAAGTTTTTTTGGCAGCAAACAATATCGATCTTGAACAAGGAGTAACAACACCCAATATGATGGAAGCCGAAACAAAGCGCCACATGCTGCTTTCAGGCCAAGAAGTTATCTTAGTTGTTGACCATACGAAATTTGGACAAAAAAGTCTCTGTCACATTTGCGACCTTTCAGAAATCAGTCTGTTATTAACAGATTGTGGTTTAGAAACAAAAACCGTCAAACAATATAAAACAATTGTAAAAATAAAACAAGCCGAAACCATCCCTCTACAGAAAGGAGCAAACCATGGTTCAAACAAGGAAAAATAAAATTATTACAGTAACCCTCAATCCCGCTCTTGATCGCACCCTTCAGTTTTCAAGCTTTGACCTAGGCAAAGTTAATCGCGTCATTCAAGAACGGCTAGATCCTGCTGGTAAAGGCATCAATGTAGCTCATGTCATCAAGACGCTCGGCGAAGCCGCCATCGTAACCGGCTTCTTAGGTCAAGACAATGCCGACAAATTCAATTCCTCCTTTACTAAAATGGATATTGAAAACCATTTCGTTTTAATCCCCGGCTGTACACGGGTAAATACAAAATTAGTTGATCAAACAACTGGTCTTGTTACGGAAGTAAATTTTCCTGGACTAACCTTTTCCGCTGATGACTGGCTGCGCTTAAAACAAACAATTAGCAAACTCGCTCAAACAGCTGATTCTTTTATATTATCAGGAAGCCTCCCCCCTGATGCCCCCCCTGACAGCTATTATCAGCTCATTACTCTGCTAAAAGAGCAACACTGTAAAGTCTTTTTGGACACAAGCGGACCGGCCCTGACTACCGCCTTAGAAGCTGCACCTTACGCCGTAAAACCAAATATTACAGAACTAAGCGAAATAATGGGCCGCTCCCTCACGAATTCTCGTGAACTCAGTCAAGCCATTAATCAATTGCTTTTATCAGGTATTCAACTTGTTGTCGTATCCCTGGGGGAGCAAGGAGCGTTAATTGCCGCAGGAGATGAAAGATTAAGGGTCAAAGCCCCCGCGATCAAGATTGGTTCAACCGTAGGAGCTGGTGATGCCATGGTCGCGGGGTTAGCAGTAGCAGATACAAGAGAATTATCTTTAGCTGATAAAGCCCGTCTGGCAACGGCAGCAGCTGCTGCCACCGTTGCCAAGCCCGGAACACAACCAGGATCGCTTCAAGAAATCGAAAAACTTCTGCCCTTAGTGCAGATTGAAAACTGGGAGGAAAGAGCATGAAAATTACGGAATTATTGACAGCCGACAGAATTTTGCTTGATATTACCGTTTCTACAAAAGAAGAAGTGTGGGATGTTTTAGCCCAAGCTTTTGAGAAAACAGGTGCCGTTCTTGATCGAGCCGGTTATTTGAGTGATGTGGCAAAACGAGAAACCCTCGGCACAACGGGTGTTGGATTTGGCGTAGCCATTCCGCATGCCAAATCTGCCGCTGTATTAAAACCAGCATTGGCTTTTGCACGTGTAACCCAAGCACTTGACGTTCAGTCCTTAGATGGCACAAAGGCCGATTTATTCTTTTTGATTGCCGCCCCGTTAAATGGCGAAGATGTTCATCTTCAGGCCCTGTCACGATTAGCCCGCATGCTCATGCATGAAGATTTCCTGGCAGCTCTGCGCAATGCCAATGGTGCTGAAGAAATACAAGCAGCCCTGCAAGCGAGGGAATAAAATTCTTCATAAAAAAAAGACCCCTTATATCTCAAAATAAAAGGAGGAATAACAAAATGAGTAAACTCGTAGCAATCACCTCTTGCCCAACAGGAATTGCCCATACCTACATGGCAGCGGAAGCGCTAGCCAAAGCTGCAAAGGAACTCGGTCATGCCATGAAGGTTGAAACAAGAGGCTCTGTGGGAGTGGAAAATGCCCTCACAGCCGAAGATATTGCGCAAGCAGATGCCGTCATCATCGCAGCGGATACAAGTATTGACGATACGCCTTTTGCCGGTAAAAAATGCTTGAAAACCTCAGTGGGTGCAGCCATTAAAGACGGCCAGGAAGTCATTCAAAAGGCACTTGCCATGAAAGAACCTGCTGATTACCTGTCACAGATAAGTGAAAGGAAACAGGAAAAATCCGCCGAACGCACAGGCCCTTACAAACATCTCATGACAGGTGTATCTTATATGCTTCCCCTTGTGGTCGCAGGTGGTTTACTTGTTGCCCTCTCTTTCGTATTTGGCATTGAAGCATTTAAAGAGCAAGGCACCTTGGCTGCTGCTCTTATGGATATTGGCGGTGGTACAGCCTTTGCCCTCATGGTTCCCATTCTATCCGGATTTATCGCCTTTTCAATTGCCGATCGCCCCGGCCTGACACCTGGCTTAATTGGCGGTATGCTCGCCACTAAAATTGGCGCTAGCTTCTTAGGTGGTATTATTTCCGGATTTCTAGCCGGTTATATTGCCAAATGGCTAAAAGATAATATCAAATTACCAAAAACACTGGAAGGCTTAAAACCCGTTCTCATTATTCCACTCTTTTCCAGCGCAGCAGTAGGACTACTCATGATTTATATCGTAGGAACTCCCGTGAAAGCGATTATGGATATCATGACAGAAGCCTTAAAAGGCATGTCTTCCACGAATGCCGTAGCACTCGGTTTACTGCTCGGCGGAATGATGGCATTTGATATGGGCGGTCCCGTAAATAAAGCTGCATATACCTTTAGTGTCGGGCTATTGGCAAGCAACATTTTTGAACCTATGGCTGCTGTTATGGCAGCAGGAATGACTCCCCCCCTTGGAATTGCCCTAGCAACCTTTTTAGCAAAAAATAAATTTACACCTGATGAAAGAGACGCAGGAAAAGCCGCTGCTGTCCTCGGCATCTCTTTTATTACAGAAGGAGCCATTCCCTTTGCTGCGTCCGATCCTTTCCGCGTCATTCCCTCGCTGATGGCTGGTTCAGCTGTAACCGGGGCGCTCTCTATGATATTCGGCTGTACTTTACGTGCTCCTCATGGCGGTATCTTTGTTCTCCCCATCCCCAATGCCGTCGGCAATGTCGGTCTTTATATCGTAGCTATTGCTATCGGTACTGTCGTTACAGCCGTCTTATTAACTTTATTAAAACAGGATTTAACCAAGATAACTGCTAAGAGTGAAAAATAAGGAATTGCCAAGAAAAAAAGCAGGTTTTTGTTGAAAGCTCAACAAAAACCTGCTTTTATAATATTTAAATGTACGAATTACTCACTATCTACTTTCTTTTCTACAGCAGCTAACGCAACAACCTTATCATGTTCGGCTGTTTTCATAAGCTTAACACCCTGCGTGTTCCGACTAATTAAAGAAATCTCATCAATATCCGTTCGGATAACAACACCGTCAATCGTAATGAGCATTAATTCCTGTCCAGGACGAACCACTTTAATGCCAACGACTTCACCCGTTTTATCTGTCGCTTTTATATTGATAATTCCTTTACCGCCCCGCGTCTGCAAACGGTAGTCTTCAATAGGCGTCCGTTTGCCATAACCTTCAGCAGTCACGGTAAGAACCTCACCATTTTTATGAGCCGAATCCATACCAATAACTTCATCCTGATGCGTGAGCGCTACACCTTTCACACCGCGTGCCGCCCGGCCCATCATGCGAACATCTTTTTCAGAAAAATGAATAGCCTGTCCATGTTTGGTACCCATAATAATATTCTGCTCGCCATTTGTCAGCTTAACCTCGATCAGGTCGTCATCTTCATCAAGATTAATGGCAATGAGACCGCCTTTACGCGCCGTATCGAAATCAGTAAGCTCCGTTTTCTTCACGATGCCCTTTTTTGTTGCCATAAACAAAAATTTATTAGCTGAAAATTCCCGAACAGGGATAACAGCCGTAATTTTTTCTTTCGGCTCTGTTGGCAACAGGTTGACAATCGCTGTCCCCTTCGCCTGTCTGGATGCTTCTGGTATTTCATATCCCTTTAACCGATACACCCGTCCCCGCGAAGAAAAGAACAGCAAATTATGATGCGTTGTGGATACAAAAATATGCTCTACGAAATCTTCTTCTTTCGTATTCATACCTGTAACACCACGACCGCCACGTTTCTGATTGCGATAGGTATCAACAGGCAAACGCTTAATGTATCCATAATGCGTCAGCGTGATAACAATATCTTCTTCTGCAATAAGATCGGCCAGATCCATTTTGGACACATCACTTGTAATAACCGTACGCCGCTCATCACCAAAACGTTGTTTTACACTCAGCAATTCTTCCCGAATAATCTGAAATAGCTTGGCATCATCAGCAAGAACACTTTCCAAATAAGCAATCGTTGCTAAAATATCCTGATACTCTTGATCAATCTTTTCACGTTCCAAGCCCGTTAAACGCTGCAGGCGCATTTCCAGAATAGCCTGAGCTTGTTTCTCGCTCAGTGAGAACCCATTCATCAAAGCGCTACGAGCAATATCCACCGTCTGAGACTCACGAATAGTCTTAATCACCGCATCTAGATGGTCCAAGGCAATCTTGAGTCCTTCTAAGATGTGAGCCCGTGCCTTGGCTTTCGCCAAATCAAACTGTGTCCTGCGTGTAATAACCTCTTTTTGATGTTCTAAATAATACTCAAGCACTTGCCGTAAATTAAGTACGCGTGGATGTCCATTGACAAGGGCCAGCATATTCACACCAAACGTCTCTTGCATTTGCGTATGCTTGTAAAGCTGGTTTAAAATCACATCGGAATTCACATCGCGCCGTAACTCAATGACAACGCGCATACCGCTGCGATCACTTTCATCACGCAAGTCTGTAATGCCTTCAATCGATTTATCACGAACAAGGTTCGCGATGTTTTCAATTAGCCGGGCTTTGTTAACCTGATAAGGCAGCTCCGTAACCAAAATACGTTGCTTGCCATTGGCCATCTTCTCCACCCGCGCCTTGGCGCGCATCTTGACGCTACCACGACCTGTAGTATAAGCCGAGCGAATCCCTTCACGACCTAAGATCAGTCCTGCCGTAGGAAAATCAGGTCCAGGAATGGCCCGCATCAATTCTTCAATATCCACTGCTGGATTATCGATCATTAATACAAGTCCGTCAATAACTTCACCTAAATTATGAGGTGGAATATTCGTCGCCATACCCACGGCAATCCCTGATGAACCATTCACTAATAAATTAGGGATTTTCGATGGCAAAACAGTTGGTTCCTTCAAAGATTCATCATAATTCGGCGCAAAGTCGACCGTATTTTTCTCAATATCTTCTAGCATTTTTTCGGCAATTCTAGACATACGAACTTCTGTATACCGCATTGCTGCAGCAGAGTCACCGTCAACGGAACCAAAGTTACCATGGCCGTCAACAAGCAAGTAGCGTGTCGAAAAGTCTTGCGCCAATCGTACTGTGGCATCATAAACAGAAGTGTCACCATGGGGATGGTATTTACCCAAAACTTCACCAACAATACGGGCTGATTTTTTATAAGCTTTGTTCGGAGTCATGCCTGCTTCATGCATGGCAAAAAGTATCCGCCTGTGAACCGGTTTGAGTCCGTCCCGCACATCAGGCAGGGCCCGCATGACAATAACACTCATGGCATAATCAATATAGGAACTTTTCATTTCTTCTTCAATGCGTACCGGTAATATCTTCCCTAAACCAAAATCCACATTCTCACCTCTACGAAAAACGTAAAATCTCAATTATCTCGAATTATATACTTTCCATATTCATCTAAAAAAATCCTGCTTATTTATCCGTAAAATCTGCTAAAACACCAATATCGCAAGAATAATCGATAGGAACTGCGGGATAAGTAAGATTATAGACCTGTTTCGCCTCGTCAAATTGACTGCCAATATTAAGCGAAGTCCTAAGCTGACTGATTTTAAGGTACGGTTCACCATCAATGAGAACATAAGGTACTCCATACCAGCCGACCTTTGCAATCTGCGCCCAGTTATGATACGTAACAGAAAGGCCCAAGGCGCGTCCAATTTCCGTAAGCGCTATGACGGCCTCGCCGTGATTGACAGTAACCCTTTGACTAAGCAAGACGCCATTAAAATAGATAGCAGGCAATACAATGTGAACACAGTTCTTGGCACTATCAAGAAAGCTTTTTCCTCCAAGAAGTTGTGGAATACAATCATAAGAAATGTACCAGTCTGAACCGATTGCGACAGCAGGCAGCGCCTCACATTCAATTGGCACATAATCTTGAAATGCTTTTATAGGCACAAGTAACTGATTCGCTAAAGTAACCGCATAATCAGGCAGTATTCGCTGATTCACTTCCAGACGATGGACCTTCGCAAAAGGAACCTGCTTTCCCTGCGCCTTGCCCAAGAGCTGAGTAAGATCCTCATCGGATAAAAACGCCGAAAGATGCCTTTCAATCAACTTGCTCCTCACATCATTCAGCGTAATGTCCTGCTTGCCATAGACGTCAGGATAAATCCCAAGTGTAGCAACACCCTCTTTATCAACAAGCAGTCGTATTCTTTCATATGTTACCTGAACGGGAGTACCCTCAGCAACCTCTCCAAATAGTCTTTCCACATCTGCCTCTTGCATACGCACACAGCCATTTGAGACCGCTTCGCCAATCGAATCAGGTTCGTTTGTACCATGAATGCCATAATTTCCTGAGAAGCCCAGCCAACGATAACCAAGCGGATTCTCTGGTCCTGATGGAACAGAATAAGACTCATTCGGCGGATACCAAATGGGATTCTCCTCTTTTTCCTGAACAGTGTAGTCGCCAAGCGGCGTCGGTGTAGCGGCTCTGCCAATGGCTACAGGGAACGACTGCACCCATTGATCTTGTTCATAATAATCTACCGTTCGAGATGGTAAATTGACAATGATTCGCGCACCTGACTCCGCTTGAACTTGCTGCGGCGTTCCAAGCAATAGGATCGTTAAGATCAGCCCCAATAGTACCGATAATTTCATAGAGCACCCCTCTTTGCAAACTCAAAGTACTAACATATATGAAAGAGGCCAATCTTCTATGACGGATAAAGTTCATGAAAAAACCATCTAGCCTATTTGCTAGATGGCCTATTCAACTCTAAAGTTTTATCAATAAAATTTTACTCGAAGGCTGTACAAATTTTTCCTATCATGCGACAATAAAAAATAAATACATCAATGAGGTGACACAGATGTTTCATGACATGGATGATCTTGAATCCAATTTATTTCAGTGTACTCAGTGTGCTTTACATAATAATAGTAATCATGGACCCACTTCTTATAACGGCAGTCCCGATAGTCCTCTAACCATCGTCGGCGAAGGACCTGGCGGCGTTGAGGATGAATACGGTGTTCCTCTTATTGGACCTTCCGGACAATTGCTCGATAAGGCACTCATGAGCGTAAACATTACGCGTGATCACGTATTTACAACAAATATTATCAAATGCCGCCCAAAAGGGAATCGCACGCCAACCATTGAGGAAGCCAATTTTTGTGCCAATAACTGGCTCGATGCAGAGCTCGCTCTCGTGGCGCCGAAAGTTATCATCGCCCTCGGCAGTGTGGCCTTAAAATATTTAGACAATCCGGGAGCACGCATTACAAAAGATCGTGGCAAGTGGTTCAATACAAAGTATAATATCCCGGCTATTGCCACGTACCATCCGGCCTACTTGTTACGCCTAACAGGCAAACAGTTGGTCAAAGCCAAATGGGAAGTTTACTATGATTTTCAAGCGGCTTTAGCAAAATGTCAAGAACTTGTACCCGATTACAAGTTTAAATCAGATGTCGTACCGAATCTTCTCGAACTCTATCAATTTCGAAAAACAGAGCGTTTCACTAACAAAGAAAATGCTTAAAACAGGAGTGACTTACTCATGATTGTCTCATGAATCAGTCACTCCTGTTTTATCCGCTATGATAATCATTCGCCTTCAGGCAGAAGAACCTTTTTCCTTTCAACAAGCAGTCAGACCGCCATCAATAGCCCACAAAGCCCCTGTAATAAATGAGGCCTTGTCTGATGCCAAAAAGGCGATAACATTCGCCACTTCCTCTGGCCTTCCAATACGGCCTAATGGATAAATACTTGCCATTTCTTTTAAATCTTTTTCAACATTACTTGAGTCTTTTAGCTGCTCATCAAGTAACGGAGTATGAATATCGCCCGGGCAGACAGCATTGACACGAATTGAGTAAGGCGCTAACTCAAGAGCCAAAGCTTTCGTAAAGGTATTGACAGCTCCCTTCGAAGCACAGTAAGTGGAACAAAGCAAATTCCCATTTGTGCCGGCATCCGAAGATACATTGATAATAGCTCCTGCTCCCGCTTTACGCAGTTCCGGCACAGCAAATTTCGCAATAAAATAAGTTCCCTTGATATTAGTATCCATCACCCGTTCATAGTCCTCTTCCGTCACATCGGCAATCGCCTTTTCCAAGTAATTTCCGGCTGAATTCACGACCACATCGAGTCGCCCAAAATGCTCAACCGCTTGCTGAATAACGGACTGGCAATCTTTGCATTTCGCCACATTGCCTTCAACATACCAGACCCTGTTACCATATTCCGCTAAGTCAGCTAAAGCCTGCATCCCCTTATCCGAACGGCGGCCTACAAGCGCAACACAGGCACCCCTTTTCAGAAAAATTTCTGCTGCTGCCAAACCAATGCCTGATGTCCCCCCCGTAATCAAGACAACCTTATCCTTAAATTCGTCAGACATATAAACCTCCTGCAAATAAAAATTCTCAGGTTATCGAAAAAGAGCAGCACATTAATTGCGAATCTGCCGCATTTGCCAAATACTAACGATGAGAAATAGAGAAACATAGAAAACCAACACAGCCACAGAGAACCAAGGCAGGGCATGTCCCGCCCCAGCCAATCGGAGCGCCTGGCTGGCATGAGTCAGAGGTAATAACCCCACCAACTCATGCATAACAGGAGGCAGCCGATCCGCCGAAAAAAACGTAGCACACAAAAAAGACATAGGTGTTAACACATATGTATTAAAATTAGCCATTTCCTCGTGAGAATTCATGAACATGGCTGCAACAAAGCCCAAGGCAGCGAATAAAGCACAATTTAAAATCAGTACCAGCCAAAATCCAAGGCTCACAGTCAGTGTAGCGCCAAACACATAGGCCAGTAGAATAATAACAAGCGAAGAAATAAGCCCCCTTAGTATGCCAGACAACACTTTCCCGAATACAAAAGAGGCCGCACTGATGGGCGCAATTTGATATTCCTCCAGTGTCTTATGATACAGCCGAGCCATATTAACGGGTGTCCCAACAGCATTAAAGCTTATCATCATGGAATTGAGCGCCACAATGCCTGGCACGATATAATCTAAATAACTGCCCTGACTCACTTGAATTTGACTGCCAAGTCCCCAGCCAAAAGCGACCAGATATAAGATGGGTGACACCATTCTGGAAAGAATGAAGCGCCCAAGGCGTCGATTCAAGACCAACCAGTCACGCCAAAATACCGTAATGATATCGCGCATCATGAGCCACTCACTTTCCTTCCTGTCAGTTCTACGAAAACATCCTCCAAATTCGTCTTGCGCAACGTCGCATTCGTATTGAGCTGCGTAATATAGGCGGCAGCACTCGACCGATCATCAAAGAACTGGACCTTCATGCCATCCGATGCCGTCCATTCTACAGCAAATTGACCTACCTTTTGACACAAATCAGCAGGTGCAGCCGTCGTAATAAGCTTCCCTTGTTCCATAATGGCCACACGCTGACATAGCGCCTCGGCCTCCTCAATATAATGCGTCGTAAGAAGTACGGTCAGTCCCTGATAGTTTAAGCGCAAAATAAGACCCCATAATCGGCGTCGCACCTGTGGGTCAAGACCTACTGTCGGCTCATCTAAAAACAGGATTTTAGGCCGATGCAGTAAGGCCCTGGCAATCATCAAACGCCTTTTCATGCCGCCTGAAAAAGTTTGAACCATATCATCCTTGCGATCCTTAAGTTCCACATAATCTAATAATTTTTCCATGCGCTCATGACGTTCCCGCGCAGGCATGTGATGCAAACGACCATGAAGCTCCAAGTTTTCCCAAGCTGTCAAGTCAGCATCTAAATTCAAATGCTGAGGCACAACTCCCAGCAATTCCTTAATACTCTGTCCCTCTGTTGGCAAGGAAAGGCCATGAACTGTAATGGTACCCGAATCAAAGGATGTGAGCATTGTCAAAACACGAATCATCGTCGTTTTTCCTGCACCATTTGGCCCCAGAAGCCCAAACATTTCACCGGCTTTAATCGATAGATTCACTTGATTAATCGCTGTACGAGTCCCATACGTTTTTACTATATTTTCAATTTTAATCATTCTTGTCCCTCCCGCGTCGCCAAACAACGGGCGATACATACTGGCCGCTGCTCCTGATCGCGATAAATATCGGCTGTAACACCAAACACTTCGCGCAGCATCGTCTCATTCATCACTTCTTGCGGCGCGCCCATAGCATATAAACCGCCTTTATTGAGCACCGCAATGTTATCAGAATAGCGAGCAGCATGATTCATATCATGAAGTACCATAATCACCGTAATGCCTTCCGATTTATTTAGCTCCGCAATCAGCTCAAGTACTTCGAGCTGATGAGAAATATCCAGATACGTCGTAGGTTCATCAAGCAATAAGACACGGGGCTTTTGCGCCAGAGCCATTGCCAGCCAAACCCGCTGCCGCTCACCGCCAGACAAGGTACTCACCAATCGTTCACTCAAATGACGCAATTTCGTTTTGTTTATCGCCCACTCCACAGAATGGTTATCTTCATCATGCGTATTTTTCCACCAACTTTGATGGGGAAAACGACCATAGGAAACTAAGTCATAAACAGTTAAATCGCCTGGAGCTGCCGGTGATTGCGGCAAAACGGCCATGTACTTGGCAAGCTGTGCGATCCCATAAGACTGAAGCTTCTTACCATCAAGCAAAATAGCCCCAAGTTCAGGCTGAATATTACGCGATAACACCTTAAGAAGTGTGCTTTTGCCCGACCCGTTAGGACCGATAATCGACAAAATGCTTCCATCAGATATTTTTAGAGATAAGTCCTTAAATAGTAACTTTTTGCCAAAGCTTACAGATAAACAAGCCGCTTCAAGCATTTCTTATGGCTCCTTTCGCAGTAAATAAAGAAAAAACGGTGCCCCGGCAAAAGCCATAATAATGCCTACAGGCAGTTCAATTGGAGCAAACAGCGTCCGCGCAAATGTATCACTACAAGTAACGACGGCAATACCCAAGAAGGCTGAAGCCGGAATCACGTAGCGGTAATCAGAGCCAATCATCAACCGCGCGGCATGAGGTACAACTAAACCAACAAAGCCCAAGAGACCTGCTACACTCACAGCACTTGCCGCCAAAAGCGCCGCAACCGCTGTCATAACGAGTCTCGTCCGTTCCACCGAAAGTCCCAATCCTGTTGCTATATCATCGCCAAGCTCCAAAATGTTGAGCTTTCTTGCACTCCATAGGGCCAACAAACCTCCGCCAATCGAATAGGGCAACATGGCAAACAAATGCGGCCAACTGCGCGCTGAAAGCCCGCCCACCATCCACATGAGCGCTCCATGCACACGATCACTAAAAAAAACTAACAGTCCCGCAATGCCTGCGCCCAAAAACGCCGAAACGGCGACGCCGGCCAGTATAATACGAACGGGCCGAATGCCGCCTTTCCACGCTAAAATATAGATAACACTTGTTGATGCCAAAGCTCCAAGAAAAGCAATAGGCGTCAGTAAATACTCCCAATGGGGGAAAATAATCAAAACAAGCATGCCCGCCAGTCCCGCCCCTGACGATACGCCAATAATATGGGGATCAGCCAAAGGACTTTTCATAATAGACTGCAAGATAGCACCTGATAAAGCCAGATTCACTCCCACAAGCGCCCCCACCAGTGTCCGTGGCAAACGAATATTCCAAATGATTTGATTCGGCGGCCCCTGCTGCAAAACCGTCTGCGTAACATCATGAAACGAAATAGGAACAGCACCGCTCATTAAACTATAGAATATAGAACAAACAGCGGCAATAGCGATAAGACCCAGTACGCCGAGACGGGATTTGCTATTTGACACTTCCGTACACCTCAGGATAACTAATTTTAGCCATATATTCCACAGCATCAGGCATTTTCAAACCAGGATTCAACAAAAAAAGTTGAGAAGGCAAAAAACTGACCTTGCCATTTTTCACGGCCCGCAAACTCGCCCAAGCCGGGTTACTCTCCACATCGGCTTTCATTCGCTTTTCAATTTCAGCAGCACTCCCCATAGTGACCACAAAAACATCATCAGGATCAGACTCCACAAGCTTCTCCAGGCTATAGGGTACGTTATCACTGTCTTCATTGAGTGGCGCCGTCCCTGACGCAATATTCGTTAGCCCCAACTTTTGTGCTATACTGCCAGCAATGGTCCGGTCCAACTGCACTGTCACACTTTTCGATGTAGCAAATAAAATCGCGACTTTGCGTTGCTTATCTGTAGGAATCTTATCCGTAATGGCCCGAATTTTTTGCTGCATATCCGTAATAATGTTTTCCGCCTTGGCTTGAGTACCTGCAATATTTCCTAGCAAACGAATGGTTTCTATGGTATCATCCAGTGTTTTATACTTTAAAACAAGCACAGGAATATGATTGCTCTCTAGTGCGGGTACTAAACTGTCATGCATGCCTTGTACGGCAATCACTAAATCCGGCTGAAGGGACACGACTTTCTCCAAATTGATATTATAGACAAAACCCACTTCAGGCAACTGAGTTGCTGCCTCAGGAATAGCCTCTGTTTTCGTGTTTGGCCGCCCCACAGCCTGACCACCTACGGCATAAAGCAAATCTAAAAAAGAGGGGGATAAAACAACAAGACGTTCCGGCTTCTTCGGCAATGTAACCGTTCGGCCCGTACTATCCTTAACAGTCAAATAAGCTTGCCCCGCCGTGTCTGGCGCAGAAGTCGACGAACCAGCCAAACAACCGGCACATAACAAAGCCACGATAAGCCAGCCAACCATCATGAGCAGCCGTTTATTTTTACTCAAAATACTCACATCCTTCTATCATCATAGAACGATGACACAGTTCTGATTTTTACTTAGCCGCGCCGCGCAATAATTGTCGACAAATAATTGAGCTTATGATCAGGTGCCAAATCAGATAAATTATAAACCACTTGTTCGTCATCAAGACCGCAACGACTAATCATGACCGCCTGTTTCGCAAAGCCATGACGTTTAAGTTTTTCTAGCAGTTGAGGGAAGTTTTTATAGACCTTCATCAATACAATATTATCAGCAGAGGCAAAGACCTGCTCCAATTTTTCATCGGCCATTGTTGCCGGAATAACGTTCAATACATCGTCTCCCTCTACAATGGGATAGCCGAGTTTGCTGCCAATGGCACAAAATGCCGTAATACCAGGAAGTGTCTCTATGGGATAACCTGCATCTTTAAGCAGACGAAAAACATAAATATAAGTGCTGTAAAACATGGGATCACCAAGCGTTAAGAAAACAACCTTTTTCCCCTGCTGGAGCAAATCCAAAATAATATTTTTATTATCTAACCATGCATCAGTCAGTTGTTCCGTATTAGAAACCATGGGAAAAACAAGCTTAACAACCTTTGCACCTGCTTTTAAATAGGGTGTAGCAATGGTAAGTGCCACACTATTTTCTTTTTTCTCCGTTTTCGGCGCAATGACTACATCGGCCTGCTGAATCGTATGAATCGCTTTTAATGTTAATAGTTCGGGATCGCCGGGTCCCACTCCTACTCCGTAAAATATTCCTGACATATTTATTTACCCCTCCACTTTATATTGATTTTCCTGTTAGTCAGCCATTTTTTTATGTGTTACGGGCTTGTCCATGATTGGCAATGGCATCTTTTAGCCGCTGCATATAAAGATCCTGAACAGCTACATTTTCACCAATTCCGTGGATATACGTATCCACCTCGAACCCCGCAGCAAGTAACTGGCTCTTATGCGATTCTTTATCGGCACCAGCCATATCATTGTTGGCATGGTCCCCTGCAACCATCATCAGTGGAAACAGAGTGACTTTTTTTATGTTTTTCCCTTTCATTTGTGCAATAATCTCTTCTAAATTAGGTGTTCCTTCGACTGTATAGATCCAGGTATTTTTCCAGCCTAATTCATTAATGCGATCCTGCATAACCGTATAATAAGCATTTGCCGGGTGAGCTGTACCATGCGCCATGATTAATATAGCCTCATCATCGCCCTGTTGACCGGGAAATTCTGTCTTTACGGCATTCAGTGCCGGAATAAAGTCATCAGGCTTATTTGTCTGTCCCATGTAATAAAAAAGCGGCAAAGCTAAACTCATCTTTTTAAAAGAGCCTTGGTCTTTCCACATATTGAAAACACGTGTGTCATAGTCATATTCGAATCCTGGAATAACATCAAGAGACATGATTGCCACTTTGGTATAACCTTCATCAGCCAATTTTTGCATAGCCTGCTCAGGCGTATCCACATCAATTCCATCGCGTTCCTTTAAAACTTTAATCACCTTATGAGCGCTAAATGCCCGGCGAACTTCCCAATCCGGATATTCAGCACGCACTCGATTTTCAATGGCTTCAATGGTCACTTTACGACTATCAGCAAAAGTTGTTCCAAAACTACAGACTAAAATAGCCTTTTTTTCAGATTCTGGCTCTTGCTGCTGTTCATCGGCATAAGTCGTAGTCATATTGAAAAACCGAAAAGAGTAGAAAACATCAATGCCGTCATAACAAATAAAACCCTTTTTTCATATGAATTCACTTACCTTTCACGAATTTAAATTTTTCGATACTCTAATAACTCCTTGTCAAAAGGCAAGGAGAAGGTTTGGCAATAAGAAAAACCTTCCTGAACGACTCAAGAAGGTTTAGATGACTAGAAAAATCTATAAAATAAAAATTCCAGTCTAATCCCCTCCCCATCGCTCGTGGGTATATACGGTGATTGTTAAATAGGCAGTTCTCCTGACTTTGGATCATTGCTCACCCAAACCTTCCCAAGACAAGATATCTCAGTGGTAAAAATTGGGTTTACTTCCCATTACAGTGGCGGGACCGCGCCGGTATCACACCGGACTTCCCTATTAAGCCTCAAAGGGCACCTATTTCGATCATATGAAGTTTTGTGAAAGTTAGAAACTATATGCTAAATATAACATGTGTCAACAAGCAAGTCAAAAAATTTTTCATAACATTCTTTAGCTTCTATAATACCTGTTAACAAACGCCATGCAGCATTATAGACAAAAAAAGGCTTTCCACCAAGGGTTACCCGCCATCTGTATCTCCTCAGATTTCCTCATTATGATCATTCTCCAGTTGTCGAATAAACTGCTTCCATGTCATAACAGTAACTTGCGGCAAAGCCACCAGCTCACCATACAAACGAGTAGCCTCACCCCCTGTAAAGTCCCGTTGCTCAAGCGGCGACTCTTCGATAACAATCAATTTTTTAGCGCTAAATGCCGCTTTCAAATTATCAAGATTTTGCGCGCCATAATACAAGTTGCTTAAAACGACCCAATCAGCTTGGGCTATTTTTTCACGATTTTGCCTGCCAAAGGCTTCATCATTGACACAGAAAGGCTGCCCCAGTACACAGTCCACACCAAATGCCTGAGCTACATGAGCATCGGTGTCACCATACTGAAAAACACCGCCGCTTAAGGAATAGGATTTTTCATGCAACAGGCGAACCAAATTACCAGCGGAACCACCGCCACCAATGACATGAACTTTTTCTTGCCGCCGCGATACGCCTGTAGCCGCATAAGTATGAATATCTAAATTTCCTGTCACTTCATTAGTAAAAACAGTCGAGTGCAAGCCATAAGCCTGCTGGAGATTTTCTTTTGTAATAACAGCAGACGGCTGATCATCAGCAAGAATCGTCCCCTGGGCTACAAGCATCAAACGCGTACAAAATTTCGCCGCTAATTTAAGATCATGCGCAACCATAAGAACGGTCTTCCCTTCTTGACACATGACCTGACAATAGCGAAAAATTTCCTCTTGATAGACTAAATCCAAACTCGCTGTCGGCTCATCAAGAAAAAGAAGGGGGGTTTCTTGTGCAAGCACCTTGGCTAATAAAATCCGCTGCCTTTCGCCGCCTGATACGTGCTGTACTACCTTATCTGCTAAATAATCAACACCTGTAAAAGCCATATATTTTCGAGCAATTTGAACATCTTCATCACTTTCATTCTCCCACCATTTTAAATAGGGATAACGGCCGGCTAAAACAACCTCTAACGCCGTAAACTGAAAGTCTAAATCAATCTCTTGCTGCATATAAGCAACGCTTTTCGCCAATTTCCTATCACTCAAACGCTCAAGAACCTCATCAAGTACAATAACGGTTCCCGTTGCCAAAGGCAACAAGCGTCGTAAACCCTTGAGCAAAGTGCTCTTTCCTGCTCCATTCGGCCCGATAATGCCGATAAATTCACCTTGCCCGGCAGAAAAATTTACATGCTCAAGAATCTTTTTATTCCCCAAACAAATCGATAAATTCTGTGCAGATAAAACGCTAGTGCTATTGTTCACGATAAGATCCCCCCGTTCGAGGCCTTACGCAATAAATACAAAAAATAGGGAGCCCCTAGTAGAGCCGTCATAATCCCTACGCGAACTTCAGTTGGTGCAATAACTAAACGCCCAATTGTATCACAGGCAATCAAAAAAAAGCCGCCAGCTAAAGCACAGGCAGGTAATAACACCCGATGTTCCGGACCAATTAAGAGGCGCATCATATGAGGCACTACGAGTCCAACAAAACCGATGGTCCCGCTGACACAAACGGCGGCTGCCGTTGTCACCGTCGTAATAAACAGAAAAATAAACCGAAAAACAGCGACAGGAACACCTACTGAGCGAGCTTCTTCTTCTCCCAGTACTAAAATATTAATATGCCTAGCTAACAGACATAATAAAGTGATCCCAACCAAAATAGGCGGTGCAGCTAAATAAACATGCTCCCAACGCCGATAATCTAAGCCGCCAACCGTCCAAAATAAGAACTCACGCAACCGGGCTTCATTCATAAAAGTTAAAATACCTGATGTCAGCGCCCCAAGCAGCATACTGACGGCAACACCCGATAATAGTAAGACCATAACCGGTATTTTTCCTTGATGCATAGCCATAAAGAGCACTAACGCCACAGCAAGCAAAGCACCAAGTAAAGCAAACAAAGGAGTATAAAAAACACCTGCCGTTGAAATGCCTGATGCCACAGCAATAACAGCCCCAAAAGCCGCACCACTCGATACACCGATGATGCCAGGATCAGCCAGAGGATTACTCAGCACCCCTTGCATGACAGCACCTGATACACCCAGTGCTGCCCCAACCAGTAGGCCGACAAGAACGCGTGGAAGACGAATCTGCCAAATCACAGCGACTTGTTCCTGCGTAAATCCAGCTTGATGAAAACCGGGAATACTCAGTTCATGTCCTAAAACAGCTAGTGTTGCAGAAAGCGGAACAGAAACCTGTCCTAGCGCTAATGAAACCAAGACCATTCCTATCACAAGGGCACTCAGCCCTAAAAAAAGCACGGTTTTATTGAACTTTCTTTTCATTTCTTCCAGTCCTTCTTGACTATTACTCAAAACAATCCGGATAAGCCGCACTGGCAATATCCTTGACACCTTCCACAATATACTGTGAAGTACAGTTTAAATGACGATCAGGTACAGTAAAAAGATGATGCTCACGCACCGCTTTAACCGTCTGCAAAGCGGGATCTTGCTGCACATTCTCTTTAAACTGCTGAATATCTGTTTTCCCTGTATAATCCCAAGTTGGCATAAAAAACATATCTGGATTGGCTTGTACAATTTGTTCCTTAGAAAGGATATCGCTCCGGCCAAGCCCCACACTTGATGCGGCATTTTTTACGCTGGCATAACGACAAATATCATCAAAAGTACTGCCCACGCCGCCCGTGCCGCCCATCAAAGTGTACATTAAAACTGTTTTATGTTTATCGGCTGGAGCATTTTGCAATTTTTGAGTGATTTTATCTAGCTCCCCATCCATCTGAAGTGTTAGCTGCTTTCCCATGGTCTCTTCACCAACCGCTTGAGAAATAGCTTCAATGACTTGCTTCACTTCAGCAATGGTGCCAGGTGCTTTATAGACATATACGGAAATACCGGCATCTCGAATCGTCTGAATCAAATCCGGTGATTGCCAGTCCGCCATAAATACCAAATCAGGCTGCAAGGCAATGATTGATTCGGCATTATCTTTGATTCTGCGCGGAATCTGTTTGGCCTGTTCCGTAACATTCGATATACCGCTATTATCAGCTAAATAAGTGAGTGCTTCGATTCGATCGGCAGCAACTAGATCCACCAGAATTTCATCAGAAGCAAGCGAAACGGAAACTATTCGCTGCGGCTTTTGGGACATTGTCATCGAATAGCCTTGACTATCCGTAATTTTATAACCTGCCGCTTCCTGATCCTTTTGGGCCTGTTTTCCATTGCACCCGCCAAGGAACAAAGATAAACAGAACAACAAAAGCAACTGCCATGTCATGACGCGTTTCATGAATACACCGTCCCCATCCGAAGTGCCTGTTGTTGGCATACAATTTTTTGTACCCAATCATTCAGTGACGCCTGCACAAATTCATGTACTAAATAATCTGGCTGTACATACTCAATGATACGCCGAACCTCCGGCGTGGTAAAGGGCAAATGTTCATCAATTTTTAGCACATGGCTCATGACATCTTGTGGGGTATATTTGTCTTTCAGCGGAAAATTCCTGCTTTTCCTTACATAAACACTTGATAAAGATCGATGCAAATGAATGCCTTTCACATAACGGTCATAAGGTTCCAGTTCACGTAATGTCTGCAAAATGTAATCAACACCTTGCGTTTCTGTCGCTAAATGAAGATTCGTATTCATCAAATGGCCTGTATCAAGCATAATCCCCACATTCCGTGGTTTGACCCCCGTAAGTAACTTTTCGGTCAACTCGGGATTGCGCAAGGTTAAACCCGGCCACCACAGATTTTCAAATAACAGGGTCGTTTCAGGAGGTATGACATCTGCAATTTCATTGATAATCTCAATGGCCGCTTCAATAACCTCACCATCAGAAGCACTGAATTTCCAACTAAAAAGTTCCGGCGAACGGGCATTACTCACATGAAAGACAAGATACTTTGCACCCGCGCGAACAGCCAGCCGAATATTCCGACGATATAAGTCCAGCCATGCGTCACGCGTAACACCGCCAAAACAGACCCTAATTTGATCATCACTGCCAAATTCCCGCAGCAAAGCCGGGCGATTCCCCCGCCAAAAATCCAGCCAACAGGGCCAAAATCGCAAATGAACGCCTTGTATCCATTGTTTTTTATAAATATGCTCATCCCATGGTTCAACAAATATCATCTCCAAGCCGTCCAGATGATAATGATTTAAAAATGCCTGCAAACACTCCGCGTTATGATGAACAAATTCTCCATCCGAGTAATAATTAGACAAATTGGTTAGTTGCAACATCCTTTTTCACCTCCATACAGACATCTTCTAGCCTAGTATAGCAAGAGGAATAAAAAAGACCTTCTTGACAACCGCAAGAAGGTCTAACTAACAAATGACAAACAAAATTTTTGACCTAATCCCCTCCCCATCGCTCGTGGGTAAATGCGGTGACTGTTAAATAGGCAGTTCTCCTGACTCTGGATCATAGCTCGCCCAAACCTTCCCAAAACATTCGTTTCAGTGGTCAATCTTGGGTTTACTCCTCATTACAGTGGCGGGACCGCGCCGGCATTGCACCGGACTTCCCTATTAAGCCGCAAAGGGCACCTATTTCAATCCTATGAAGTTTTATAAAATAAACAACTTTAAACTTATTTATACCACTTATAAATAAAGAAGTCAAATAATTTTAGAAGATTCGCACTTTGTTTAGTCATCTTGCTTGAAACGCGGGAGTTTAATACGGCTTTCCGTGTCGGGATGAATCCGAAAACAAGCTGCATAAAGAGCAGGTAAATACAGAAGCGTTAGAACAGTGGCAATAAATAAACCGCCCATAATAGAAATAGCCATAGGACCCCAAAACGGACTCACTGCCAAGGGAACCATACCTAAAATCGCCGCCAAAGCGGTTAACATAATCGGACGAAATCGCAAGATCGTCGAATCAATAATAGCATCCCAAGGCTTTTCACCTTGCGCCAGATGCTGATCAATTTGATCCAATAAAATAACGGAATTACGCATAATCATTCCGGCTAAAGCCAATACCCCCAGTTCAGCTACAAACCCCATGGGACGATGAAAGATAAACAGGAACAAATTCACACCAATCATGCCAAGAGGGGCTGTCAACAGTACTAAAGCCATTTTCCCCATATGCTGCAGTTGCAACATCAATAAAATGACAATCGCAGCAACCATAATCGGTAAAGTCTTAGCCAAAGAACCAATAGATTTCGTACTATCTTCAGCACTCCCACCAGGTGTAATCGTATAACCGAATGGAAGTTCTTGCCGCAAATCTTTGAGCTGAACATCAATATCCTTGACTACGTCATTGCCAAGAATCCCTTTGGCAACATCGGCTTGCACCGTAATCGTCGGCTCAAGACCCCGGCGCCAAATCAGACCATTTTCCCCTTCATAACTCAACTTGGCTATCTGTTCCAGCGGCACATAACGACCATTCGTCGTCGGAATATTTAAGTCTTTGAGTCTCGACAAATCCTGCCGATCCTGCCCAACAGTCCGAAGAACTATATTAATTAAATTATCCTTTTCCTGATATTGCGTAACAGGAAGTCCAGAAAGATTGGTTTGCAAACTTGTAGCAAGCGTTTGACTATCTATCCCCAGTGCCCGCGCCTTATCCTGATCAATATCCAGATGAAGCACTTTACTCTTTTCATACCAATCGAGGTTTGTTTCCGTCACTGCCGGATACTGTGCAACAATGCCCCGTACTTGTTCGGCAAAGCTCCGCACGACTTCAGGATTTTCACCAGAAACACGAAACATGACAGGATACGCCGCTGGCGGTCCATTTGACAACACACTCGTCCGAATTCTTGCTTCGGGAAACTCCGAACTTATTGTACCATTAATCCGTTCTGCCAAACGATCGCGCTCTTGGTCATTTTTCGTCAAAACAATGAGCTGAGCAAAATTATCGGCATTAAGCTGCATATCCATTGTTAAAACAAAACGCGGCGATCCTTTACCAACATAAGAAGCAAAATTAACGACAGCTGGATCTTGCTTTAATAGCTCGGCAAGCTTAGCTGCCTCTTGATCCGTTGCTTGAAACGAAGAACCTTCAGGCAAGGTCAGCTCGACAATTAGCTCCGGTCGCAGCGAGGTAGGAAAGAACTCCTGAGTAACGAGACGCCCAATTCCGAGTGACACAATAAAAGCGGCCAGTGTTGCAACAATCACTAGTTTATTGTGATGAAGACAATGATATAACACCTTGCGAAATATTTGTTTAAACTTTCCTTCTGAGTTTTCTTGTAGATTCTTACTTGAATCTGATTCTGTCAGTGGTTTAATTTTTAATATATGATAACCAAATAGCGGAATAACCGTTACAGAGACTACCCAAGAGGCAAGTAAAGCAATAGTAACAACAGAAAATAACGTTCCTGTGTATTCTGCCGCCTTGCCTGTTGAAATAGCTACAGGTAAAAATCCCGCTGCTGTAATCAATGTTCCTGTCAGCATCGGTTTCGAGGTGACAGTATAGGCATAGGTCGCTGCTCGAAACTTCGTCCAACCTTCTTCTAATTTTAATTCCATCATCTCAATCGAAATAATCGCATCATCCACAAGCAGTCCAAGGGCAATAATAAGCGCTCCGAGCGAAACTTTATGAAGATTAATATTAAAAAGCTTCATAGCTAAAAAAGAAATGCAAATAACAAGAGGAATACTAAGCGCTACAACAAATCCTGCCCGTTTGCCCAAACTAAGAAAATTGACACCCAAAACAATAATAATAGCAAGCAGCAGCGTTTCAACAAATTCATTAATCGAACTCCGAACCACTTTCGGCTGATCTGATACTGCATGAATTTCCATACCCAAAGGCAATTCCTGTGTTATTCGTTCGATTGTTTGATTTAAATGATCACCAAGATTTAAAATATTGCCGCCATCTTGCATAGACACAGCCAATCCGATGGCTGGTTGCCCGTTATAATACATTTTCGGTTCCGGTGGATCGGCATAATCCCGCTTTACTTCAGCTATATCCCCCAAACGAAACAGACGATTATTGGCCCGAATGGCAATATTTTTGATGTCTTCTACATTTTGAAAAATACCTGTCACACGCATATAAACATTATCAGAAGTTGTTTCGACACGTCCCGCGGCATTCATAGCATTTTGCTTGCTTAACGTATCCACAATTTGCTGAGGATCAATCCCAAGAGCGGCTAACTTGTTATTTTCAAATTCTATATAAATTTTTTCGGGCTGATTCCCCTCTAATTCTACCTTGCCTACATCAGGCACTTCAAGCAGTTTCAAGCGAATGCGATCCACTTCAGTCTTCATTTCAGCAAAACTAAAGCCATCGGCTGTAACGGCATAAATCGAGCCAAATGTATCACCATAAGTATCATTAAACGAAGGTCCAATCACACCCTCTGGCATCGTACTCCACGTATCCTGAACGAGATTACGCACCCGCTGCCAGGTAGGACGGATATCCTGTATTCTCATGTCTTCGCTTAAATTAACAAAAATAACTGCGGCTCCCGGTCGTGAATAACTATTAATATAATCAAGACCCGGCGTCTCCTGTAACTTTTTTTCGATTTTATCTGTCACTTGTTCTTCCACTTGCTTGGCGGTTGCACCGGGCCAAGCCACTTGAACAATCATTTGTCTCACAGTAAATTCAGGGTCTTCTGATCGCCCCAGTTGAAAATAACTGAACGTCCCGGCAATGAAAAACAGCAAAACAAAAAAGAACACGACTTGCTGATGCCCTAAGCAGTACTCAGTGAGATTAAATTTTTTCATTGCGAGCCACCGTCCCAAAGGCGAACCTGCTGTCCCTCGACGAGTTTCTGAACTCCTGCCGTAACGATCGTTTCGTTACCGTCAAGACCTTGCAATACTACAACCGAATTATTACCATAATTACCGAGCTGCACAGTGCGACGGTGTACAACGTTCTCTTCTACAACCCAGACAGAAGGCGTGTCGTCTGTCTGATAAATGGCTGTAAGGGGCACTGAGATTTGCGCAGCCTCAGATCTGTTAAACTGAATTGTTGCCGACATGCCTAATTTGACGAATGGCGGCGGATTCATTCCGATCCGCACACGATAGGTCCGTGTAGTCTTATCCGCCTGAGGCGATACCTCTCTGACCTGACCAGGTACTTGAACGCCAGGCAAAGCCCAAAAAGTTACCGTCACAGGAGAATTTTTTGTAATCTCCCCCAAACGTTGCTCAGGAACAAAAATCTCTACTTCCAATTCGCCTGTACGCACAAGTGTCATCACAGACTGACCGGCTGCAACAACTTGCCCCGCTTCGGCAGAAATTTCCGATATAACACCTTCCTGATCCGCTTGCAAACTCCCGTAATCAAGTTGGTTCGATCCTTGGCTTAAGGATGCCAGGGCATCCCGTTCTTTTTGGTTCGCTGCCTCATATGTATTTTGCATTTGATCAAGTTCTGATTGGCTAATTGCCCCTTGATTATGAAGCGCTTGATAGCGCGCTAAATTAATTGCAGCTAATTCACGGTCCGAACGAGCCGCAGCAAGTTGCGCATCTAGGCGATTCGTGCCTAATTTTAAATCTTCCAAGTCAAGTTCCATTAATACATCGCCGGGATGAACAACAGTGCCCACATCGACGAAACGATTGGTAATCTTTCCACCCACACGAAAAGCCAGCTTATTTTCATAGCGACCACGCACTTCACCAGCATAAGTTGACAAATGTGTCCCCGCATTTTGACTGACATTCATCGTCTTCACAACAACAGGCGGCACCTGCTCAATTTTTTGCCCGCAACCTGCTATTAACAATCCCATAACACCAAGAGTCATTATCCAACCACGTAGATAGCGAATTCTTCTCTTTCCTTTCGTCATCAATTTCACTCCTATATCTACTCAATCTCTATACTCACTTACTGCATCACTTACAATAAATCTTAGCCTGGCATATATTTTTTATTTCTTCTTCCAAAGAACGTAATCCTGCCTTTACGACGGAAAATCATCTGCTGCATTGGACAGGTACTATAAATAAAATGAAGGCTCCCGAACATCGGAAGCCTTCATTTTATTTATTAAAAACCATCATCCACTCTTGAATATACAGAATAAAAAAAATCCATTTAAATGTCCAGCCCTAAAAGTTGTGCCGGATAAATCTTAGTCATCTTATCTATCTCTTCTGACGGAATACCTGCATCAGTCAGATATTGAATATATGAACTTAGAGCCTCACTCCATAACGGATTTTCTATCTGTCCACCGTCAGTAGAAATAATCGTTGTATCATAGCCTACTTCTTGAATAGCAGCTACATTGCGCTCAAAGTTGGATTCATAGCGCCCGCTCCCAATAGAACGAGCATAACAACGTTCGAAATAAACGCCATAAGGAACAAGTGCCTTTTGATCTTCAATCGATAAATTCACTGTGCGCCACTCAGGATGGTTTACAACAATCTTTTGTACCCCTTGCTGTTTTGCCGCTTCAACTACGCTAAAAATCTCCTGAGGTGCTAAATGTCCTGTTCCTAATATAATATTAGCAGCAGCTATTTTCTTGAAAATTTCAATCGCCTCAGATAAAACTTTCCCATCCCGAACGACTTCCACTCCGTCTGAAGCCCCTATCAACCGGCGTTCATGCGCCGAATAAGAGGTTGGCAGCCAGACACACTTTGCTCCCATGGCAATTGCCGTATCCACTGCAGCCACATTTAATCCGCCCATAGGAGGATTTAGTGTAATACCGCCAAAAACTCGAACTCCCGGAACAATTCGTTCAGCAATCCAAGCACGATCCATTGTTGGCACTAAATGAGATTTAATCATGATGGCCCGAGCTCCAACGCGTTTGGCTTCCGTCGCTAACTCAATATCATCGAGACGCCGCATACGAATATCCGGTGTCGTATGAATATGAAGATCAATAATCCCTTGTAAATTATTTTCCTGACATTGGCCCATAACAATAACCCCTCTTCAAAGAAATTTTAGTTCATTGAATTTTCCGTTACCCGTTTTTTGCTGAAAAAGTTCTTATAAACAAAATACGTAGCAGCCAAACTGGCTATCACACTATAAATAATTCCTAAATACCAGATCCCCAAAAATTCAGTGTAAAATGCACCACCGACAATCGAAAATCGCGCAGCCATAAACCCACTAAGAGTCAGCATAACAGCACCCATAAACTGACCAAAAGTATTGACCATTCCCATTAACATGCCACTAGTACGAATCGACCACAACTCGGCACCCACGGCATTCATCAGTGGAAACAAATTAATTAATATGCCCGAAATAAACGCTAAGATATTTAATAATAGCGGTGAAAAAATGGGAAAAGTATAAGAAAAATACATACAAATCATCGCAACTTGGGCTATCCAAATAACAACACTCCGATGAATCCCATGTTTCAAAGCAACATCTGAAATCAGCCCCACAACAGGCGTCCCCACTGCACGCCCCAGCACATAAATCGTAGCCGTTGTTCCCCCGGCGATCATTGCAGCCTCTTTACTCATCCCACCACTCTGCAAATAAAAATCCGTTGCATACATTACCAGCCAGGCTGGAACCAATCGCGTACCGACAGTAAATCCTGACCATACCATCGCAAAATTCCAGAATTCCAAACTCGTAACAGCTGCTTTAGCTACAGAAAAATAAGATTGCCCTTGTTCTTGAGCACCATCTTCTTGCTTTTGCACCGAAACCAGACCGATATCACTTGGATCAGACCTAAGAAATACAATTGCAATCACCGCAATCATAAACACAATACATGCCATAGCCAGTGTTGCACCATGCCAGCCGCCCAATCCAGCAAACGTACCCCCGTGAGCCAGCAGAATAGCAAAAACCGGCATAAGTAAAAAGGTCATAGCTTCACCCAATCCGCCACCTGCTCCTGAAAACATTTGCATAACAAACCCACGTTCGTGCTTGCTAAACCATTTATTTAACAACGATGCACTTGGAATAAACGCTGCGGCAGCCATAAAGCCCATCACAGTACGCCAAGCCACTGCTTGATAAAAGCTATTACTATAAGCAAAACCAACCATGCAAAGCGCTACGGTTCCAATACCAATAGGAATCACTCGCCTGCCGCCAAAAATATCCGTCGCAGTTCCCCACGGAATCTGCCCGATAGCATAAGAATAAAAAAATACTGAACCTAAAATGCCCAATTCGGGCTTACCAATATTCCAATCCACAACTAAATATTTAGAAATGCCTGTGTAATTCCAACGTACAAGTTCAGCTGTACAATAAACGAGCATACAAACGCCCAAAATTAACCAGCGGTAATTACTCTTATTCAACATAACTTTCCTCCCGAATTTTTGTAACTTGTTTTCGTCAAAACATAAAGCAACATATGTATACGGTATACCAACGATGTGAAATCCCTTTATTTTTTACACGATAAATACTCCCTTCGCAAACATCTTGGTATCCTGTATTCCAAACTAACACATTACTATATTCATTATTTTTTACTAAATTCCTGCTAATTTAGTTATCTTTTTAAAAATCCGACAATTCATAGTCTAAAAGCCACTTGCCAATCCGGCTATTATCCTGACTATTTTAAATAATGACTATTCGTTGAAACATCCGTATATTAAGGCAAAACTGTTTAATTTTCTTTTCAATAATTAAGTGTTAATATCTAGCTGCAAGGATATTAAGCTATTAAGAAAATGACAAACTACATTGTTCATATAGACAATTGAGCCTTGCCATTTATTTTAGGAGGAATTCAGATGACAAAAAAAAATAATCAACAAGTTGCTCAAAAACCCTTCATTGACTTATCCCAATTAAATCAACTCATCGCAAATTATTCCAAGAAAAAACATGTTGCCAAATAAAAACGTTAGCAAAAAGACCGATCAAAGATATCTTTGGTCGGTCTTTCTTGGCTAACACATACGCCCAGCCCCGAGCATTTTCTTAATTTTTCTGTATAATGACAGATAAATCATTAAGTGTTTTTTCTAGATTTGGAATTTGCCGACTGCTTCCCGGAGATTCATTGCAAGCTTGGCCAACGCTTGACTGGAAGAAGCAATTTCCTCTATTGATGCAGATTGTTCTTCCGTTGCAGCTGATACTGTCTGAGCCTTTTCTGTGCTTAATTTGCTCAGTTCATCAATCTGATTCACCGACTGAACAATTTGCTGACTGCCTGTTGTTACATTTTCTACAGCAACAGATATTTCCTTGGTTTGCTCCGATACTTTACTGACCAAAGCTGCAATTTCGCGAAAGACTTCTCCCGAAGCAGTGACTACTTTCGCTCCTAACTGAACTTCTTGAGTCCCATTATTCATAGCAGCTACTGCTCTATCCGTGTCGTCTTGAATTTCACCAATCATGGTGGCGATTTGTTTAGCAGCATCTTGTGATTGTTCTGCAAGCTTACGTACTTCTTCCGCAACCACAGCAAAACCACGTCCCTGTTCTCCTGCCCGTGCAGCCTCAATCGCAGCATTTAACGCCAGTAAATTGGTTTGCCCGGCAATACCCGAGATCGTATCAACAATCTGGCCAATTTCCTTAGAACGTTCTCCCAACTTGGCTACTACCGCCGCCGAGCTAGTAACTGTCCTTTCTATGGAATCCATCTGATTGACTGCTTGATTTACCGATTGATTCCCTTCATTGGCCTTATGAACGGCTTGCGTAGATTGCTTGGCTGCTTGATCGGTACTAACATCCACCTGCTTAATGCTCGTAAACAGTTGCTGCATAACGGCAGCTGTTTCATTTGATATATTCAGTTGTTTCTCAGCTCCCGTGGCAACATCCGTAATTGACCCAGCAACTTGGTTGACAGCCTGGGCCGACTGATCGGCACTAGCCGTAAGTTCTTCCGAAGAAGCAGCCAAATGTTCCGCTGATTCATTCACGCGGCGCATCAATTTGCGTAAACTATCTCGCATATTTATCAATGCATTCGCTACTTGCCCGATTTCATCTTTGCGCACAAATTTTCGCGGTTTATCCCTAAAATCGCCTGCGGCAAATTCTTCACACGTGAAAACCATATTTCTTAAAGGACTCGTAATAAGCTTGGTAATATATATCCCACTCACAATCAAGATTGCCAGGGATATCACTAAAATGCCAATCATGAGTGTCATTGCTCTTTGTAGTGCCGCTTGGTTATCTTTATTCATTTGTTCTGATATCGTTGTGTAATAATCCATAAGATTACGTAAACTAGAAGTAAGATTATTTGTTAAAGGTTCTACCGATTGCGTATACAAGGCATAAGCTTCGGCATTTTTACCATTCATGCCCAATTGAACCACTTGCGCCATGGCCTTATGATGATTTTCCATGGCTAGTTGAACTTTAGTCACTAGATCCTTCCCCTGGGTATTCATCGGCATTTTCTCAATATCGGCAAGTGCCGTAGTAATTTTTGCCGAACGATCTTCGATATTCTTTTGAAGGGTCTGATTCTTCTTTAAATCTGTAGAAACCATCAATTCTAATGTTGCCGCCAATAATCCTCGCACATTCGTAGCCGTTTCATTCACTAGCTTAACAGGAACCAAACGTTCCTGATACATCGTCGTTAAATTAGCACTAGACATTTGTAGATAATAATACCCCGTATACCCGATAATTCCCATAGCAAAGAATGCAATAATAATAAGTATACTTAACTTTTGACTGACCTTTAAATTTGCAAAATAATCCAATTTTGTTTTCTCCTTTAAAATAAAATACACACCAATTTAAACAAAAGTAATACATCCCATCCATCACTAAAGTTAGAATACTGTATACCAAAACTTCTAAAAATAACTCCAGTAAAAATCTGATAGAGTATATTGATTATATCTCTATCAAGCACTATCCATACCTCCTTTTATTTTAATACCCTAAATATTAGCTTTATATATATGTTATTCAATGTTTTTTTTTTAAGCCCTGCTATTTTTGCTGCCTCACTAATTATATCACTCACGATAAATAAGCTATCAATATAAAAATACACGACAACAAAAGTCAATATTCATTGATTTCATTTATAGAAAAACCCAGGTAACTAGTGGCATTACATCATTTATGCCTACTTCTAGCTACTTGGGAATGGCAGATTATAAAAATAACAAAAAATCATTAGATTGTGCTGGTTAAATACTTCCATTATAAATTTTATGCTTCTTTTTTCTTTCTGATTTCTTCGATAACAACAGCGAGAATAATGATAATACCTTTAACGAATCGCTGCGGTCCCTGCTGTACATCAAGTAAATTCAAGCCATTAGCAATGACACCAATGATTAAAGCACCAATTAACGTGCCTAAAATGGTACCTTTTCCTCCCAGCATACTTGTTCCACCAATAGCTACCGCCGCTATCGCATCGAGTTCATAACCATCAGCCGCCGTAGCAACTGCCGAACCCATTCTTGCTGTTAATAAAATAGCTGCTAAAGCACAACACATACCGGATGTAATATAGACCAGAATTTCATTTTTCGTGACGTTAATTCCGGACAATTTACTTGCAACTCGATTACCGCCAATAGCAAACATATGTCTGCCGAATCTTGTATATTTCAGTGTATAAGCCCCAAATGCAAAAACGATTGCCATAATGATAACAGGTTTAGGAACAGGACCGATAAAACCTGCTAAATCCGTAAATGCTGTCGGTAACTGATAGACAGGCTGTCCATTAGTAATCGTATAAGCCATTCCTCTAACCATCGTCATCGTACCTAATGTAGCAACGAATGGCTGCAACTTAATTTTTGAAATGAGGAAGCCATTGAGCCAGCCAATAACCGCGCCAATCACAATGCCAACCAATAATGCAACTGGAATTGCAAGACCAGCCTTCATACAAAGTCCAATAACTAATCCTGTAAAAGCCACGATAGAACCAACAGATAAGTCGATACCACCAAGTAAGATAACAAATGTCATCCCTACGGAAATGATCCCAATTACTGCAATTTGCTGCAAAATACCGAAAATATTACTTGTCGTCGCAAAATTCGGTGCAAAAATCGTCATAACCACAACCAAAATAATCAGTGCGGCCAGAACACCCAACCGATCCATCATTTCACCCTTACTGAACCCCAGCGTATTCTTCAACCTGTTTTCCGATTGGCCGTGTCCGATATTCAAATTACACGTTTTTTTCAACTTGCTTTCCAGCATTATTGTTCCCCTCCCGTAGCATAACGCATAATTTTTTCCTGATTTGCTTCTTTTCTATTCAATTCACCCGTAATCTCACCACGATACATCACAAGAATCCGATCACTCATGCCCAGAATCTCAGGTAATTCAGAAGAAATCATAATAATTCCCACGCCATTTTTAACTAATTCATTCATAATTTGATAAATTTCAAGTTTCGCACCCACATCAATTCCTCGTGTCGGTTCATCCATAATCAAAATTTTTGATTTTGAAATCAGCCATTTTGCGATAACGGTTTTTTGCTGATTACCACCAGATAAAGTTCCTGTTCTTTGCGTACAGCCAACACATTTAATTTTCAACTTATCAATAAAGGACAGGGCTTCAGCCACTTCCTTATTTAAATCCAATTTAAAAGGCTTTGATAAAAATTTTGAAAGCGTGCCGAGCGTAATATTCTGCTTTACATCCATAAGCAAAACGAGTCCCTCATCACGCCTATTTTCCGTAACAAAACCAATTTGATTTCGAATGGCATCTGCCGGTGATTTTATGCCTGCCTTCTTACCATCAATATAAATTTCACCAGAATCCAGTGGATCCATACCAAAAATGGCCCTCATAACTTCAGTTCGTCCTGCCCCCATAAGACCCGCTACGCCAAGAATCTCACCTTTTCGCAGTTGGAAGTTGATGTCGTTAAAAACACCCGCTCTCCTTAGATGTTTGGCTTCCATTAAAATGTCTCCCGCTTCGACTTCAATCTTGGGAAATTTATTGGTAATTTCACGACCAACCATCAGCTTAATCAACTCATCAATCGTTGTTTCACTCATCTTGCGCATGCCGACTGTTTCGCCATCCCGCATGACCGTAACACGATCTCCGATGATACTAAACTCTTCCAGACGATGTGAAATATAAATGATTGAAACGCCTTCCGATTTGATCTTATGAATAATTTCAAACAACGTGCTGATTTCTTTTTCTGTAAGTGCCGCCGTTGGTTCATCCATAATAATGATATCAGCCTGCACAGACAATGCTTTGGCAATTTCCACCATCTGTTGCTGTGCGATGCCCAGATCGGCAATAATCGTACGCGGACTGATAGCTACCCCCAAATAATCCAACATCTGCTGCGATTTTTCATACATCTGCACAAAATCTATTTTCCCTGGAACCTTGGTCATCGGTTCTTTTCCCAGAAACATATTTTCAGCAATCGATAGATACGGTACCAAATTAAACTCCTGATAAATAATGGCGATACCTAAATCTTCTGCATCTTTTGGTGAATGAATAGCTACCTTTTTCCCTTTACAAATAATTTCTCCCGAATCTTTCGAATAGGCACCCGCAAGAATCTTCATTAACGTGGACTTACCAGCGCCATTTTCACCAAGTAAAATCTGCACTTCCCCTTTTATTACCTCAATTCCGGCATTTTTTAACACCTGTACACCAGAAAAGCTCTTATTGATATCTTGCATCTGCAAAACGACTTCCGGCAACAGACTCTCCTCCTTACCACAAAACACGCCCTTCCAACTAACTTATGAAAAAGGCGTGTCCGCTAAGATTGATTCATTTATTTTAAATATTGGTCAACATTATCCTTATCTACAATAAGTGTTTTGATTTCATGCATGATGTTTTCCAGCTTTTCACCTTTGATGGCTTTATCACAATCTACGATTGTTTCCTCCCCGATTTTGAAAGGATTCGTATATACACTGGCTGTACAGATACCCGCTTTGATATCGCTCAAAGTATTTGGATTACCATCAATACCAATCGTAATAATGTCTTTCAATCCCAAAGATTTTGCAGCTTGTGCTGCTCCTAATGCCATTTCATCACTTAAGCCATAGAATACATTAATCACATTATTAGCCTGATACATATTTGTTGCTGCATTCATGCCTTTTTCACGTTCCCAGTTAGCCGCCTGTTTTGCAACAATTTTAATATTACTGTAATTTTTGGCAGCCTCTTCAAATCCACCACCTCTATTAGCAGTAAATACGCCTGGAAGGCCTTCAAGAATCGCTACATTACATTGTCTATCTTTATATTTAGTGCCAAGATACTCAGCAACGCTTTCTCCTGCCTTTTTCTGATTATAACCTACATAAGAATATACCGTTGTTCCTTGCACCTCATCCTGAGAATTGAAAACAATTACCGGAATTTTTGCTGCATTTGCTTTTTGCACAGCAATGGCCATCGTTTTATCATCTGTCGTACAAATAGCAATGGCCGCAACCTTTTTGGTAATAGCATCTTCCACATTTTTTAATAAGCCTTCATAATCATCTTCTTTTTGGGGGGCTGTAACGCTCACTTCATAACCAAGCTCTTTGGCTTTTTGTTTTGCGCCAGTGATCGTTTGTTCATAAAACGCACTTACCATGGTTGGCGGAATAAACGCAATCGTTTTATTCGGAACCGCTTTAGTTGCTTGTGTTGAATCAGAAGCTTGTCCTCCACACCCAGTTACTCCAAAACCTACAGCAGCTACCGTTAATAACACTACTGCCTTTTTGATCCATTGGTTTCTCATTACTTTTCCTCCTCAAAATTTAATCACTACCCATTTTTTCATTTCATTTGCTTTCCATGAAGATCGGCATAATTTCTATTAAAGATCCATTTCTGTTATTTCAAACTAAGCATTATTTAATTTTTAATTTAAAATATTTGCATTATTTTAACGAAAAATAAAAGTAAATTTGATTACCCTTCGATTGCCTGTATTTGTGCATTCGTTTTTACTATCGCCCCCTTTTTCTTCCGGTGATACAGTTGTACATTATTTTACGCATTAATAGATCATACAACTTTAATTTATTTATCATACAATTATATTTAAAGTATACTATTCAAAATATAATTTTTCAATACCGTTTTTCGGAAAATTGATAATTATTGCATCTTTCTGATATGCCAGTCGAAATTTATCCTCTAAAAATTAAATTTTACACACAGAACCTCTTTCGACAAGTTCCGGCTTAAATTTAACCGCTATATCACAAGGTTCACTTTTGATTAATTTCATTAAATTCTCGGCTGCAACCTTCCCCAATTCTTCTTTTGGATGAGAAAAGGTCGTCAATCCAACGGGTCCCATGGTTGCCAAATTCGAATTATCGAAACTGATTACAGAAACATCTAACGGTATTCTTTTATGGTTTTTCACAAGAACTTTCATCACTCTAAGTGCTATCTGATCATTATAGCAAACGACTGCAGTGCAGTTTTCCAGACGTTTAAATACCTGCTGCTCAAAATGTTCAGCAAATTCTATATCCAAATCTTCTGTCGTAAACCACACAATACGTTCTTCGCGCAGCAACAACTTGTTCTTCTTTAATTCGCTGGCATAACCTGCATAACGCAAATGTCCCTGCATATCATCTGATTTAAGCACTGCTGCAATTTGAGAATGATTCTTCTGCACTAAATAATCTGCTGCAGCCTTACCACACATAAAATCATCCATTGCAACATAGGGAAAAGACATTTCCTGATAACAGGCATGAATAAAGACACAGGGAATACCCTGCCGTTTTATTTGTTTATACAAGTCCATATTCAAATTTGGCAAACCGCTTTTCGTTGGTTCAATAATCAGTCCATCTACCCCCCTTTCAAGCAATGCCTCTAAAATTTTCGTTTCGTTTTCTACTTTATTGTACGTAATAGATAGCTGCATGGAATAACCGTTTTGTGTCAATATTCGGTCGATTCCTTGAATCACACTTGGGAAAATATAATCATCAAGATACGTTGTAATCACGCCGATATTCATCGTCGCAGCATGGGGAACAATTCTTGCCGATGCAACATAGGTGCCGCTGCCGCGTCTTCTTTCTAATATTCCTTCACTCTCTAATATACTCGTCGCTTGCCGCACTGTTTGCCTGCTCAATCCAAAAAAATGGCTCAATTCATTTTCTGATTGCAAACGATCACCGATACAAAGCGCATTATCAGCAATCTGCTTCTTTATGGCATGTACAACTTTTAAATACTTCGGCTCAGTCTTCTTGTTCATCCAGTATTGTTCCTCCACTTTTTTTCCTCACATTATCATATAAAAATTTTTATTGCAACTTTATAAACCAAAGATAGTCCCTCCTAGTATGCTTAAACATGAAATAATTGATGGACTCCAGATCATATTACGGTTGCATTTTAAGAATTCTGCATGACAATATCGCCAGATAATAATAGTTGTAATTTTCTATAAACAGTGCTATATTGAAAAGTAAGTTGTATGATGAATATTTTAAAGTTGTACTACATAATAATTAATAGTTTTGTGTTATTGTGAACAAATAGATGATTATTGACTTCTAAACGGGCGCTTGTAATTATTCACATAAAAAGGGAGGTTATTTTATGACAAAGTATACAATCGGTGTGGATTTTGGATCACTTTCAGGTCGGGCCGTATTAGTCGAAGTCGAAAGTGGCAGAGAATTGCTTAGCTGTATTTTTGATTATCCTCATGCTGTAATGGATAAAGAATTGCCTGATGGCACAAAGCTTGGCGTGGATTGGGCCCTGCAACATCCGCAGGATTATCTCGATGCTCTCTCCTATACGATTCCGGAATTAATTCGCCAGACAGGAATCTCGCCGAATGACATCATCGGGATTGGAACAGATTTTACAGCATGTACCGTTCTCCCAGTCAAAGCGGATGGAACGCCGCTTTGTTTTCTTGACGAATTTCGTTCCAACCCTCATGCCTATGTTAAATTATGGAAACATCATGCAGCACAGGATAAAGCGAATCAATTGAATGAAATTGCCCTTCAGCGTAAAGAAGAATGGCTGAAACGTTACGGCGGTAAGATTTCTTCCGAATGGGAAATACCAAAATTATGGCAGATTCTTGATGAAGCACCGGAAATATATGAAGCGATGGATTATTTTGTTGAAGCGGCAGATTGGATCATATGGCAGCTGACAGGGGTACAGACAAGGAATTCTTGTACGGCAGGTTATAAGGCCATGTGGCATAAAAAAGACGGTTATCCGCCAAAAGAATTTTTTAAGGCTCTCGATCCTCGCTTGGAAAATGTTATTGCCGACAAATTGAGTTGTCCCGTTACAGCCCTTGGTGAAAAAGCCGGGATGATTACTGAAAAGGCGGCGAAATTGACTGGATTAAAACCAGGAACAGCTGTCGCAGTAGGTAATGTCGATGCGCATGTGACCGTTCCTGCAGTAAAAATTGATGGCTGCGGAAAAATCCTGGCAATTATGGGCACTTCTACCTGCCATGTTTTGTTAAGTAATGAAGAAAAGATGGTTCCGGGTATGTGTGGTGTTGTACAGGATGGGATATTACCCGGCTTTTTTGGCTATGAAGCCGGACAGTCCTGCGTGGGTGATCATTTTGAATGGTTTGTAAAAGAATGCCTTCCTGTAAGCTATTGGGAAGAAGCACGCGAAAAGGCCATCGATATTCATCAGTTTTTAACAGAAAAAGCTGCGCGTTTATCTGCAGGTGAAAGTGGTTTGCTGGCCTTGGACTGGTGGAATGGTAATCGTTCCGTGCTTGTTGATGTAGATTTAACAGGAATGATGTTGGGTATGACCTTACAGACAAAGCCGGAAGAAATGTATCGTGCATTGATTGAAGCAACGGCATTCGGTACCCGAAAAATTATTGAAACATTCCGTCAATCCGGCGTTCCAGTCAATGAATTTTATGCATCAGGCGGTATTTCTCAAAAGAATTCCTTAGCTATGCATATTTATGCTGATGTCATTAATCTGCCCATCAAAATTGCCGGTTCTACTCAAGGTCCTGCACTTGGCGCAGCAATTTTTGGTGCTGTTGCTGCCGGTAAAGAAGCGGGTGGTTATAATAGTGTATTTGATGCAACAAAGAAAATGGGGAAATTGCGCTCGGAAGTTTACCTGCCCAATCCGAAAAATGTAGCTGTCTATAATCAACTTTATGCGGAATATCATGCACTACATGATTATTTTGGCCGTGGTACAAATGATGTGATGAAACATTTAAAGAAAATAAAAAAAGCAGTTGTACAAGATCAAGAGTGAAGATCATTACAGTAAGCACTCAGTAATGAGATATTTTAAGGGGGAGTTACGATGAAACAGTTAGAAAATTACCAATTCTGGTTTATTACCGGCAGCCAACAGCTCTATGGTGAAGAAACATTAAAAAAAGTAGCGGAACACTCTGCTATCATAGCCGAAAGTTTAAATGAATCTAAACATATTCCAGCAAAAATTTTCTTTAAAGTTGTTGCGACGACTTCCGATACGATTGAGCAGGTTATGGAAGATGCAAACTATGATAAAAAATGCGTCGGAGTGATCACATGGATGCATACATTTTCTCCCTCAAAAATGTGGATTCGAGGATTAAGTAAGCTGCAGAAACCTTATTTACATTTACACACACAATTTAATCGAGAGATTCCCAATGAAGCCATTGATATGGATTTCATGAATCTGAATCAGTCTGCCCATGGCGACCGCGAGCATGGATTTATTGGGACAAGAATGCGTTTAAATCGTAAAATTGTTGCCGGATACTGGGCGGATGAATCGGTACAGAAAAAGATCGGTGCATGGATGCGTACGTCTGTGGGAGTTTTGGCAAGTAAATCGCTGAAAGTGGCCCGTTTTGGCGACAATATGCGTGATGTGGCTGTCACAGAAGGGGATAAAGTCGAAGCACAAATCAAACTAGGCTGGTCAGTCAATACTTACCCTGTTGGAGATTTGGTTCCTTATATTGAAGCAGTCAAGAAACAAGAAATTGATGCACTCATGGAACAATATGAAAGTCAATATATCCTGCATACAAACGATATTGAATCGGTACGCTATCAAGCTCAAATGGAAATTGGAATGAAAAAATTTCTCTTGGAAGGCAACTTTGATGCTTTTGTCAATACATTTGAAGATTTGTATGGAATGAAACAATTGCCGGGACTTGCAACACAGCATCTGACCGCGCAAGGCTATGGTTTTGGTCCGGAAGGCGACTGGAAAGTAGCTGCACTGACGCATGTGATGAAAGCAATGGCGCAGGGGGCAGATCAAGGTACGGCACTTATGGAAGATTACACCTATCATTTTGCCGATCATGGTGAAGGACTAATTTTAGGTGCACACATGCTTGAAGTATGTCCGAGCGTTGCGGCCGAAAAACCACGGATCGAAGTACATCCGTTGGGTATTGGCGGTAAAGCTGCGCCGGCAAGACTTGTATTCCAAGGTAAATCAGGTAAGGCGATTACAGCCTCCCTGATCGATATGGGCGGAAGAATGCGTTTGATTGTCAATGATGTGTTGGCTGTAAAACCGATTATGCCAATGCCGAATCTGCCTGTGGCCAGAGTCATGTGGAAACCGCTTCCTAACCTTGAGACATCCGCTGAAGCATGGATTACAGCTGGCGGTGCCCATCACAGTGTCATTAGTTTTTCCGTAACAGCCGAACAGCTCAGCGACTGGGCAGATATGATGGGTATTGAATTCGTGCATATTAAAGAAAATATTGATCTAGATCAATTTAAACACGATTTAATGATTGCTGATCTTGTATGGAAATTAAAATAGAATCGGGAGGAAAAAATGCTAGAACAATTAAAAGAAGAAGTCTATCGGGCCAATATGATGCTTCCTGCTTATAAACTGGTAACCTTCACCTGGGGCAATGTATCCGCGATTGATCGTGAAAGTAATTTGATCGTCATTAAACCCTCCGGCGTCGATTATCAGGAGATGCAGCCCGATCAGATGGTTGTTGTTGATTTGAATGGAAATATTGTCGAGGGAAAGCTGAATCCCTCTTCAGATACGGCAACGCATATTGAACTTTATAAAGCATGCCCGGATATCGGTGGTATTGTACACACTCATTCCCGTTATGCCACAGCGTGGGCGCAGGCGAGAAAGGGAATCCCGGCGCTTGGCACAACTCACGCCGATGATTTTTATGGTACGATTCCATGTACACGAGCGATGACAGATGAAGAAATTAGCGGAGAATACGAAAAAGAAACGGGAAAAGTTATCACAGAAACATTTGTCGGTAAAAATATGATGGATATTCCAGGTGTGCTTGTCTATTCGCATGGTCCATTCGCCTGGGGTAAAAATGCCGCAGATGCTGTACATCATGCAGTTGTTCTTGAAGAAGTGGCATTTATGGCTTGGCATGCAGTGCTGTTGAACAATTCCGAACTCGACAGTATGCAGCAGACATTATTAGATAAACATTATTTAAGAAAACATGGTAAAAACGCCTACTACGGACAAAAATAACTACAACTACATTCATCGTCTTGTACAAATATACCCTATAGGTTGGATCTTTTTATGTCCAGCCTATAGGGTATATTTTATTTCAATATCTTGATAGAAAAATTGATATTATATTTTCTTAATCTCTTCATATATCTGCCGAACTATCTGAATCTCTGTGAGACCGGTTTTTTTATCAATGGCACTGCTATAAACATGCGGAATGACCTTTGGACACCCTGCATCCATGCATACTTTGACTATTTCACGAATGTTTTCCAAACCAATGCCTCCCGTTGGCTCCAATACTGGCATCCCCATTCTCACGCATGATTCAGCCACTGCTTTCAATTCTTCAATATGTTTTAGTCCTGCCATATTAAAAAATTTTATCGATTGAACGCCTACTTCCTTGAGCATCATCACAGCGGTATCAATATCGGCCAGAACCTCTGTCATTTTATTGCTTTCGGCACCAGTAGATATCTTGACCTTGCCAATCGTCCCGGTGGGACTGATCAAAGCATTGACGAAAGTATGATCGCAGCCTTTTCCTTTAAGCAATCCCACCGTGTAACCAGCCGCCGTATATACCTGATTTACATGCCCCGGATCAAGTTCGGCCGCTATGTCTGCAACAATAGACCATTGCTTCGGATCGCCAGCCCCCAAACCAATGGACAAAACGGGAATCTTTTTCAGGTATTTTTTGGCCATTTCTACTGCCTCAGTCATTGTAGCAAAATTTTTCGATAATAAGCCAATAACAGCATTTCCTTCCATAGCATCTACGACGTTCTTGGCATTTTCGGGATCTTTTGCCAGAAAATTTACAGCAACCCGATCTTGGTAAAAACTGAATCTATCCAGATACATAACACAGTCCTCCTTCTTCCACAAAAGTTTCTAATCAAACCACTCTATCTCGGGGAACGACTAATCTGCGCAACGCGATCCAAAATTATTTTCTCCTCTCCGGTCTGGAGTGGTCTGGGATCAAAGTGGATATAGCCTAGATTGGCATAATAATTTCTAGTATAAACGGCGGGATTACCACTTTCCAACGCATGGATAAATTCTAGCGCATTGATGCCCAGAACCTTTTCATCCACTTTCACTTTTAACCGATAAATTTCCCGCCCGGCTTCATCCTGCTCAACGACAGCGCTCAATCCGTTCAGCTTATTCATTTCAGCTTGCAAATAGTTTACAATCTGTTTCTGTTTTTCCGCCAATACTTTCACATCTTTTTTTTCATAGAGCTCTAATGCTTTTAACAGACCGATCATGCTTTCTTTCCCGACTTTCATAGCTCTGGCAATTCCCTTATACTGCTGAGAACATGCACAAATCCACCGCTCTTTCCCCGTTATAAAACCAGAAGTTGGACCTTCAATGGACTTGGCACCACTATAGATGACCATGTCGGCTCCCATGGCGACATACTTTCTCAAGTCTTCTTCTGCGGCAGCATCCACAATAATCGGTAAGTTGTTTTCTTGCGCAATACGAATCATATTGCCAAGAGAAACCATCCCTTTTTGGATGGCGTGATGCGATTTTACATACAAAAGTGCCGCTGTATTTTCATTAATATTCTCTTTGATATGATCCACAGACACCTGATTTGCTTGCCCTACCTCAACGACCTGCCCGCCACCCAGCTGAATCATCTGAATAACAGAAGCCCCAAAGTTCACTGCATGACCTTTTTGTAAAATGATTTCATTTTTCAATCCTTGACTATGGGGCATCTTCTCAACAAGAGTCAATTTGCCCTTCGTAATAGTAGCAGCCGTTGCAATCGCGATAGCCGAAGCTGCTCCAAGAGTCACACAACTGCCTTCCGCCCCAGTGTATTTCGATATCAGTTCTCCGGCCCGCACCATCAATTCTTCCATAACTACATAATTTTTAGATGCCTGATATATAGCCGTTGATACTTCATCAGCCAACGTGGACACTCCTAATATCGTCATCTTACCACTGGCATTAATGACTTTACGCAACCCGACAGACTCATAAATATTCACGGTATTCCCTCTCCCTGTTATACAGATGTGATGCTTGAACAATCCATTATAAGATTCCGAGCAAAGAACAGACTACACTAATCAAAATAATAGTCACTAAGATCCGGTTATAACGAGGGCCTTTGTGTTTCAAATACGCATAGATTCCAAATACCGCCAGAAGAGGCAGTAATCCCGGTGCCATCGAATCCAAAACTTCTTGAATCACTATTGGACTCCCCTCCAATAAACTGATCTTTAATGGAGTTGCAATTTTGATATAACTTGCAGATAACGCCCCCATCATAAATAAGCCCAAAACACTGGCACCGGTAATCAATTCCTTGATTCGCCCATCCTGCAGCAGCCCAATGATGGATTCCTTTCCCAACGTATAGCCTTTATGACAAAGCATATAGCTAATAGCTAGAGTAACTCCGGTATAAGCCACCAAGGGCATAATCCCCCCCATGGGATTCCCATTCATGGCAAGTGGAAGAAAAACAGCAATAATCAGCGGCATAATAGCACCCCAGACAACAGCATCGCCAATACCAGCCAGCGGTCCCATGAGCCCCGTTTTAATACCTGTAATAGCCGCATCCGGAACGTCTTCTTCTTTCGCTTTCTGTTCTTCCATGGCAATGGTTATACCGTGGATAATGCTGCCGACAATCCCCTCAGTATTAAAAAAGTTTAAATGTCGCTGCAATGCCTCACTCAAAGCTTCTTTTGTCGTATATAATTTTTTCAAAACGGGAATCATGCTGGCACAAAATATTAAACTTTGCAGACGTTCGTAAGAATTGGACAACTCAGCACCCAAATAATAGATAAACCAGACTTTAGTAACATCTCTTTTCGTAACTTTTGCTACGGGATTCTGTTCAGTCATCATGCCTTTGCGCCTCCGTCTTTGGATGAATTACCTCTATACAACAAAGCCAGACAAGTTCCAAAAATAGCAGCCGCCATAACACCGATATTCAAGAATTTCACAGCAAAGAAGCCGAGTATGAAAAACGGGATCAACTGTTTCTTGCCAATAACTAAAATCGTAATAGCAAATCCTAATGCGGGCAAAATCCCCCCCATGAGTTCAAATGAATGAGTTAACCACAGAGGCATCAAAGATAGGAATTTATTAACGACCGTATCACCGTAATAGGTTGTAGCGAAAACGATTGGAAAACGAATAACAAGCCCGGCCAAGGCAGGATAGAAAAAAGCACATAGATAAATTCCACGCAAATTGCCTTTCTCGGCATATCGATCAGCCATATGCACCCAGGCTGCGTTAATGGTGCGTCTTAATTGATCAACGAATATGCCAATCACGCCAAAAGGCACCGCTAGAGCAACCGCCAGATTCGCGTCCATACCCGTTTTTAGAGCAATTGGAATGGCAATGCATGAAGCTAACGCCGGATCAGATGGAACGTTTCCCCCCGGTGTAGAGGTGACACCCAGATATACTAACTGCACGCCCGCCCCGATGATCATCGCTTTAGACATATCCCCCAACAAAAGCCCCACAAACACCGCCACACAGACTGGCTGCAGCAACATACTGGAAAAGGTATAACCCAAACGAAGCCGAGAAAACCAATAGTACAACCCCATGCAAATAGCTACTTCCAAGGAATTCATTGTCAGTCCCCCCGCTTATTTATATTTGCTAAGAACTTGAGTAAAAGATTGTGGTTTGTCTTCAGGTATAGTTTGAAAAATGATTTCTACCTCTTTCGCTGCCAACTGTTTTAAGATTTCAACGTCAGGATCATCTAACGTAATATTCTGAAATACCACTTTACGCTTAGGACCGCCGCCCAAGCCTCCCACTTGCACCTTTTTAATTTCAAAACCCTTTTCCCAAGCAATGAGCAATGATGGTAAATCGCCAAACAATACTAAAACACGGCCTTTCCCAAACGCGCTATTCTGCCACTCTTCACACCCCTCATCAATACCATAACAATCCACTTGAATATCTGGCGGAGCGGCCATCATATAAACACTTTTCATAAAGGGATCTTTCGCCAACATATCGCTCATCACAACAATATGATTGGCATCGGTCTGGCTCACCCACTTGGTTACAACCTGTCCATGAATCAAACGACTATCCACTCTACATAATGCAATCGTTGCCAAAATATTTCCCTCCTCTAGTCTATTGAGTATTCTCTCGCCCTGCCTGAATCGTGGCAATAACATCTTTGCACCCCAGTTGTCCGGCAGAAATAACTTCCGCTAACGTTTCGGGATTATCCAATTTATCCAGAGACATAATCGCTTCAATCAACATGGGGGCATTTAAGCCGGCTGCAACATGGATATTGAAGTCCTGACTAAGCTGCGCTGCAACATTTGACGTAGTACCGCCGAATAAATCCGTGATCAACAAGGAATGGTCAGCCATTGCGGCTACCTTACTCCTGACTTTTCCCCGGTATTCGTCCAACGTATCCTGTGCAAGTAAAGGAATCTCTGATACACGTTCGGTATTGCCCAAAATCATTTTGGCACTTTCAATCAATTTCTCTCCCCATCCGCCATGAGTTAACAATAAAATTTCCGCTTTTTCGTTTCTCATACAACACCTTCTTTCCTGTATACCCTTAATATAAGCAAGCTTCGTGCCAAATTGTGTAACAAAAAAACACCCTAGGGTGTTTTCTTAAACAAGAGTTCATAAATACAAGCAATCTCACTATAAGAAAGTTTAATTCCATAGTGATTTTCAATGGTGGCGAATGACACTTTTATTACAGATAATACATCATTGTCGACTGAATCCGACTTTATCCGCTGATATTTTAAAGAACTTTTCGCTACAATAATTCGCTCAACCATACAACAACAATGAATCAAAAATCGTAATCTGGTTTGCTTGGAAAATTCCTGCTTCATTTTCTTACAAATTTCATTTAATACATCTTCCATTTCCTGCAGTATTTTTTGGGGATTTAATATCGTCAAATAATCAACAATACTTTGCAACGTAATGGAGCTAACAAAATTTTTCGTGATATTCTCTGTTCGATTCTCCAGATTATTTAGTTGATCCCGAATTCCAATAATATCGATAAGTAGATTAATCCCATTTTCAGAAAACAGTTCTTCCAAAGATATAAACGGAATATCCAAGAGATTAATTGTAAAAGTGCCGATGACACCAATAATTTCCTCATCTTCCCCAACTTGATCCAGTAACTTTTCTTGCGTGTTAATTAGATGATATTCTTTGGATTCAATTCTTAAATCGGCTGGCAGCAAATCCTTAAAAGTTTGTTCAATTAATATTTTTATTTTATTTGCTGTACCAATTCCGGTAACACAGGAAGTAATGAGGATCTTCGATTTCTTCTTCAGCAAATCTCTAGGCGGCACCACGAATATTTCATGCTTGTCAGACAACGCTGCAATATATCGCTTAATGTCTTGAAAGGTAGTAAAATCCCGCAAGAATTTTCCTGTAACTTCCAATAAAATTCCAGTTGTAATATTTTTGACTACGACAGTCTCCATGCGCAATTGCTTTTCAATAATCTCACCAAAAATCGTCAAGGAACCCATATCTACCAGAATAACAAGTTCCTTGTACTTTTTCTGCTTTACCAGTTCAATTAACTCCTCCAAAGTATCGCTGACAGATCGGTCAAGCGGCATATCAATAGCTTGTACAATATTGGTTTTAAACAAAGTATTAGCGAAATTCGCCATACTGGTAGCCGTAGTATCACCATGAGCGATAACGACAATACCATAAGTCATATTTTCTGTTGCCGCAGAACGATTATTGCATAATGCATTTAAAAATAAAGTCATAAAAATAAGTTCACTTTTGGGACAGGGTATATTTAAAACTTCAGACATATACCGACCGATTTCTTTCGCCTTTTCATATTCTTCCTGATACAACTCCATAATATGAGGCGTATTATAAATAGGCGGGTTAGTCCCTTTTTTCATATAGGCTAAAAAGGTATACATATGCAAATAAACATTATTTTTAGTGCTTTCATCCAACGTTCTTTCGGCAATCTCCTCAATTTTTCGGATTAATTTGCTGATTTTCCCAACCATAGGCTCTTCGATAAATTGTTCCACTTTGCGAATATTACTGGCATCCAGTTTATTATACGTATACTGAAACAATGTCGAAATTTTATTCTCCAGCAGTAACTTACTTTCAGCATGAGATACTTTCTTATCCCTCAGAGCATGATATTCCTTCATCAATAATGCGTAGAAATTAATCTCATCCTTTTCAATTTCTTTCAAATCGGCTTTTTTTACCGCAAAATTGCTATTTTGCGCAGTAATAAGGATAAAATTATTATTTTTAAATACAAACTCTAACGTTTCTTTTACCTTGGGTTCACGAAAGCGGACCGTTTCTGTCACAAAAGTGTCATCTAAAACAATCTCTGAAAATCCTTGTGTCATAACATTCAAAAATGCTTGCGCACATTTATATTGAATTTCACTTTTTAATGCCCCAATATTACCGTCAAAGTGATACGTCATCATATAATAGGCAAAGTCCTCGGTAAGATGGATATTCAGCTTCGTTTTAATACTTTCTTGTTGCAGAAATTTTAATATCATCTCCAGCCGTTCCTGAAAAGACCGCTCCTCCAAGGAAGGGATCTTAATAACCACTGGTATTCGTCTCAGAAATGTTTTTAAAAATGTAGCGGTAATATCGCACGTTGTTGCACCAATTAGCCTTACATTCACAGCTTGTTCTTGATTGGACGAACCCAATTTACGAAATGTTCCTTTATCAAGTAATGAAAAAAGCTTCTCTTGCCCTTCTGCTGGCAGTCGGTGGATCTCATCCAAAAATAAGAAACCACCATCCGCCTGCTGAACCAGTCCTTCTCTATCGGCAACGGCTCCTGTAAAAGCTCCCTTAGTATAGCCGAATAATTGTCCTGTCAGCAATTCCGGATTATTGTAATATTCGGAACAGTTAAAGTATACGAACGGAATTATCCCGCCCTTTGATTGATATAATTCATAATATTTGTGCATCAACTCAGCAAAATATGTTTTACCAACACCTGAATCCCCGCTAAGTAATACATGTAAGCCGTTTGGCGGATACAGTAGGGCTGATTTTGCTTTATTGATAGCATCTTTTAAACTTTGGTCATAGCCGATTAATTTTTTAAACGGATCATCGAGCCGTTCTTCCTGCGTTAACGGTGCATAGTTATTTAAATATCTCTGTCTAAGCACTTCTATCGATCGTATTTCCCAATATTCTTTGTCGATTGATAGGTTTAACAACGTCTCCACCTGTCTTTTATCAACAAACAAAACCGGTCTGCTTTTAATCTTAATCAACTTACCTTCCACATTCAGAAGATTTAACTCCTGACTAACCGTGTTGCGTGCGATATTTAAGTTTGCACTAATCAATTCGGCTGAATACCCAATAGACAAATCACCGAGCAGTGATTCTTTAGTAATTTGTCGGGACAATTTTTGGATTTCCTCATAAATTCGGTCTTTTCGTTTCATAGTTTCCTCCACCGCAAACAGACACATAGCCCACCCACTAAAAGTTCTCCAGTGAAAACATTCGTGAAACGAAACAGTAATCCTTCTCCTGCGTATTTGATTTTCACCATACCGTTAGCAAACTACAGTCTATATTTCGTATAATTTTAGTAACGCCTAGATTTGGTTCAATTAATCGGTAAATAAAAAGAAATCGTTAATAAAAATAAGCCGATCAAAGTTATCTTGATCAGCTTATTTTTATTAATAACTAAATTACATCATCCGCGCCTGTTTCACATTTTTCACAAGCTCCCTCGCCCTTGTAGTGACTCCCATGTAGTCGCCGGAAAGAGCGGAACCCGTTAAGGCACTGCCTACCCCAACGGCCACAGCACCTGCTTTGATCCACTCCTGAACATTGGAAACATCTACTCCCCCTGTCGGCATAAAATTCCCCTGCGGAAGCGGTCCTTTCAAGGCTTTAATGATCTTAGGACCAAATAACTCGCCCGGAAAAACCTTGATGATATCAGCGCCTGCTTCCATAGCTTCGATGGCTTCTTTTACCGACATCGCCCCCGGTAAAATGGGAACACCATAGCGATTGCATAATCTTACGGCTTCCTTATTGAATGCAGGAGTTACAACAAAATCAGCCCCGTTCAGAAGTGCAATACGCGCCGTTTCTGAATCCAGAACCGTACCGGCTCCTAACAGAAGTTGTTCCTGTCCGTAACTGTTCCGCAATTCCTCCATCACCTTGGCTGCGCCAGGTACAGTAAAGGTGATCTCAATGGCAAAAACACCGCCTAACATACAGGCTTCCGCAATTTTTTTAGCTTGTAAAGCTTCGTTGGCTCTGACAACAGCCACAACACCTACATCTGTTAATTTAGATAATACAAAGCTTTTCTTTAACATCAAAATCCCTCCCTTTGATTATTTTCCCGCCTTATTTACCGCATATAGCGGCGCCTGTCCGGACAATACCCGGATCACTTCCTGTGCGGCGATGACACTGCACTCTATCGCTGCCTCGGTGGTATACGCCCCGCAATGGGGCGTCACAATGACATTCGCCAAAGAAAACAGCGGATGATTGGATTGCGGTGGTTCTTGAGTTAACGTATCTGTCCCATAACCTGCAATCATGCCATGTTGCAAGGCTTCATAAAGATCATTTTCCTGAACCAAAATTCCTCGTGCTGTATTAATCAGAAAACCTGTCGGCTTCATAGCCCCGAAGACTTCTTTATTCATCATGTGGTTTGTACTCATTGCAGCAGGCACGTGCAAGGTAAGAAAATCAGCCTGCCCAATCACCTGTTCTTGTCTCAGATAGGTAACGCCATACTCCTGACACAGTTCCTGCCGCGGCACTGGATCATAAGCCACAATCTTCATTCCAAAGAAATGAGCCCGTTTAATGACCTCACCGCCAATATTCCCTGTTCCAATTACACCTAACACTTTTCCATACAATTCATGTCCCAACATTCGTTCCCATCTGCCCTGACGCACGGCAAAAGCCTGGGCGGGAATACTGCGTGCCAAAGAGATCATCAATCCAAACACCAATTCGCACACCGAAATAGTGTTTCCGCCTAAAGCCAAAGTAACAGCAACCCCCGCTTTTCGGGCAGCATCGACATCGACGTTGTTCACTCCCACCCCATTGCGTGCAACGATCTTAAGGGACGGAAGACCCGCCTCAATAACCTTAGCAGAAATCGGATCAAGCCCAATAATCGCGGCATCCATCCCTTTAATATGCCGTATCATTTCTTCCTCCGACCAGCCGCCTTTACCCACACACCGGATAACTTCATGTCCTGCCGACTCCAATAATGCGGGCCCATCTTCAAAAGCAGCAACAGAACGAGCTGTAATTAAAACCTTTCCCATCGTCTTCCCTCCTGCAAAAATATCATCATTTTACAGACTGTTGATTCTGAAAAGCAGCAATATCCGTAAATTCCTGTTGTACCTTCCAATATAAGCGATGATAAATTTCATATAGTTTCCCATAGCATTTTACGGCTTCACTACGAGGTTGATAGGTTTTTTCCACCGTAACTAACTGATGAGTCACAGCAATATCCTTTAGCACCCCTGTAGCAACAAACCCTAACACAGCGGCACCAAAAGCAGCCCCTTCCTGAATATGAGGTACACTAACCGCTTCATTACACACATCCGCTAAAATTTGGGGCCATAATTTGGACTTAATAAAACTCCCGCTGATCCGGATCTCAGAAGGCGTCCCTGTTACCTCTTTTAAAGCACAGAGCACACTATTCATACGATAGCAAACTCCTTCCATCGTTGCGCGAATCAAGTGACTTTTATTGTGGTTTAAGTTCAATCCGAAGAGCACTCCCCGGGCATCTGCATTCCAATAAGGGGCCCGTTCTCCCGCAAAAAAAGGCAGCAGAATAAGACCATTGCAACCCGGCGGTACTTTTGCCGCATAGATATTCATCAGCTCATAGGCATCTACACCGATTTTTTCAGCAATTCTTTGTTCCGTCTCATTAAATTTATCCCGCATCCAACGGAGGGCTATCCCACCATTATTAATCGCTCCGCCTAACACCCAAACTTTATCCGTCAAGTTATAACACCAAGTACGTCCCTTCTCATCTGTTCTCGGCTTATCCGTCAGCATACGAATAGCCCCGCTCGTACCGATGGTAGCACTCATTTGGCCTGGCCGAACTGCCCCGATCCCGACATTGACCAGAACCCCGTCACCTGCGCCAATAACAATGGGAATCCCAGGCTGTAATCCCAGCCTTTGCGCCGCATCCGCTTGCAGCGGGCGACTATACGTCGTCGGTACCACTTCCGGCAATTGAGTTTCGGAAATCTGCAACAACCGTAAAATTTCTGGATTCCAGCAGAGCATAAATATATCGTATAATCCCGAGCCACTGGCAATGGAGCGGTCTACAACCCACTTACCTGTCCAAATCCGAAATACATAGTCTTTAATCGAACCAAACAAAGCGGCATTCTTCCATACATCCGGCCGATCCTTTCGCAGCCAGGCAATCTTCGTCAGCGGATACATCGGATGAAACGGACACCCCGTCCGGCGATAGAAGGAACCCAGTTCGCACTGCTTATTTTTTATTTCCCGGACAATTTCCTGGCTGCGATTATCTGCCCAGGTCATAAGTTTCGTCACTGGATGCCCCGCCCGATCATAAGCCAAAAAACTATGAAATACCGAACTAATCGCGATCCCGTCTGGTTTCTGACCCCGTTGCAATAACCCCTTCGACACTTCTAAAACCGCACTTTCCATGGCACTCACGATTTCATCCGGATCTTGTTCCGCCCAACCAGCCTGAGGTGTATACAAAGGGTACTCTTTCGCTGCAACCTGAAGAGATTGTCCGTCTGGCTGATAGGCTACAGCCCTTACGCCGGTAGTACCAATATCAATTCCTATCCAAAGCGGTGTCTTCACTCTGAATCACCCGTTCACTACAATGGGCTCAATTTTTCTCAGCATGAACCCGTACACGAATGCGCCCAGCAGACAGCAAATCCCGGATAGAACCAAAGCAGGCATAAAGGAACCTGAGCCCGTAACAATCGGACCTAAAATGCCGCCACAATTGGAAGCGCAATTTTGAATGCCACCTAACACCGAAGTCATATTCCGCGGTGCCACATCCCCGGGCAGCGACCAAATCGCACTAGCGGCAAAAGCTAATCCGCCATAAGACACACAAAGTAAACCAATCGCTAAGATATCCGATTCTACGAGTCCGGCAAAAGCAATCACCGTTGCAAGTAACATACCGCCGACCATATTGACTTTACGGGCTATTGTCAATGAACCCGTTTTTACATACAAATAGTCCGTAAAAATCCCGCCTGCCCATTGCGCTAAAATACCGCATAAAGGAGGCAGCATAGCGAACCATCCCATCGTCATCAGCTGCATGCCCCGATCTTTCACCAAATAAGTAGGGAACCAAGTAATGAAAAAATAGATGGCATAATTAAATAAGAAAAATCCCAGACACATGGCAGCCACATTGCGATACTTTAACAGTTCATACCATTTCATCGGCTGAATCGTATCAATGCCTTCTTTTTTAACTTGTCCATCCCGAATATAAGCAAGTTCGGCTTGATTCACATACGCATGTTTTTCAGGGTCCTTATAATAAGCTAACCAGGCAACAACCCAAATAAGGCCCACAAGTCCACATACCACAAAGGGAATACGCCACCCATACACAGCAACCATCCACGCAACCATGGGCATGGTAAAAGCAGTACCAAATTTCGTGCCACTATCAAATAAAGCAGTCACACGGCCCCGTTCGCGATCAGGAAACCACTTGGCGGCAATTCCCGTATTGCAGGGATACGCGCCTGCTTCCCCGATGCCCATAAAAATACGGGCCCCGATTAATCCGCCTACTGATTTCGCCGCCGCAGTAACAGCCGTCGCCACGGACCACCACAGGACAGACCCTGCCAAAGTCATACGCTGTCCGATCTTATCGGCAATCCAACCGGCTGGAATTTGAAAAGCCGCATAACTCCAGAAAAAAGAAGACATGATAATTCCCATCTGTGTAGGTCCCAGTCCCAGTTCTTTCATCATACTGGGTGTGGCTGCCGACATACAGGTACGATCCAAATAATTGATCGATATGGCAGCCCACATTAGAAAAGCGATTCCCCAACGAACCTTGGTCATTTTCGGTTGATTCTTGTCATTCATATTGCTCCTCCTTTTGTTCCTCACCGCATAACATCCGCTCCCCTTCTCCTGTTATGATTAGACATTTACGTCTCTAGTTCGATAGGTTATAATAAAATTGTGTATTTTAAGTAATATTTATCTAATGAAGCAAAACTTTGCTTGGCGGCTTGGATGCTTCATTCCCGGTACATTGCAATCTGTAAGGATTGCATGTACCACTGCATGCTGCATGTACCACTTACCCCTTGTATTACGCTTCACCTCGCCTTACACATCGTTGTATCAGAACGACTTTTTGAACAATACTATCTACGTGCAATTTCATTATATGACATTTATTAGTGTCAGTCAATAGTTTATTTGTCATTTATAAATGTCACATAGATCTAATTTAGTATTTAAATTGAAATTTATAAATGCCATTTTTTTGTTTTCGCATTATATTGCGTTTAGGGAGGTGTTCTTTACGGACTTCAATTTTGAAGAAATAGGTAAAAGAATACGTCATGTGAGAGGAACTTTATCTCAAACAACTTTTGGAGATTCTATCGACAGTTCACGAAGTTATGTGAATAACATTGAACATGGAGCTAAACCAAGCATTGAATTTTTAGCTAATGTCTGTCTGGTATATAATGTTTCTTTAGATTGGTTAGTGTTTGGCAAAGAAGTTCAACTCCAAAAATTAACCGAAACGACACCCGACCAAGATTTAAAAGAAATGACAGATGTTTTAAAACATTTGTTAGAAAGTAATAACCCAGAGATGCGAGGATGGGCAAAAGTTCAATTCAAGAAAATTTTTAAAGATCATTGCTAATGTACATCGCTAATTCTGATGCGGAGTGTTTTCAATGAATTTTCCTCACCGATTAAAAGAACTAAGACAACCACTAAAACATCCCAACAAGAATTAGCCAACTTACTTGGCATATCTACCCGCGCTTGGCGGTTTTACGAATCTGGTGACAGAGAACCTAATATTGCTGGCTTGATCGCTCTAGCTGACTATTTTGATGTTTTTCTTGATTATTTAGTGGGCCGAACGGATGACGACTTAAATAAAAATGAACCTGAAGAACGAATGGTAATATCTCGTTCATTCAGGTTCATTTTTTATTCAATTTTGGAGTAGTACCAGCGAAGCTGTCACCATCCGCAAAGTAATGGGTTATGGTAAACTTGGCGTCATGGTTGAGGGAGCATCGCTGTTACCAACCTGAAGTCCGTTCATTTTATATCTAGTGGGGGCTACCATAGGCCCCCCCAACTGTCTTCCTAACTCATACTCATCTCATGCACTAAATAATCGGTGAACTCGCGTAGCAGTGGAAAAAACCACTTATTTTTATGATAAACAAGTTGTGTGCTAACCTCATCATCTCTAGATAAATCAAGTTCAAAAAAACTCATTTTCCCCGACGCAACTTCGATTTCAACTGTACTATAAGGCAAGACACTTATCCCTGAGTTTATTACTATGCTCTGTTTTATGGCTTCTATGCTTAAGGCTTCAATTATATTCCGTCTATTACCCAAATATTTTCCTAAATAGTTATCGAATGTTTTACGATAACTACAATCACTTTTGGGATATATAAATACAGTACTTTGGTTCTCCAAATCATCTAACATTTGTAATTGAGAATAAGTTCCTACTATCCCCATCTTTTCTTTGGCCAATTCTATTGCTATCAAATTATCGTTTTCTTGCTGCGGCTGCATAACACACATTACATCAATTTCCGAGGATAATAGCTTGCTGGTAAGCTCAGCTTTTTGTCCTAAAACTTGAATTATTTTAACTTGAGGGTTGTCTTGCTGAAAGCGATTTATTATTGATTGCAATCGGTAGACTGCCACTGATTCCTGAGCACCTATTTTTATTGCGCTTTCATTTAGAAACTCTGCCTTTTTCAGCATTTCAATTTTTTTATGCGCTGTTAATATGACATCGGCTATAGATAGCAACTCTTTACCTAATTCAGTTATTATGATATTTTTTCCAATTCTCTCAAATACTTTACCGTTTAATTCTCTTTCAATTGCTTGAATATGTATCGTTAATGTTGATTGAGAGTAACTTAGTTCTTCACTCGCTTTAGTAAAACTCGCCAATCGCGCAATCGTCTGAAATGTAATTAAATGTCGTATATCCATGATACACCTCAAAACTTACTCTGAACTCTTGCTTCAGTTATTCGATTCAAAGCTCTCTATCCCCTCCTATTACTATTTTCAATACTTTCATTTAGAATATTGAATTTTACTTATATCCTATTTAGGACTACTATGATAATAATAATTCTAAAAATAGTTTAGGAGGCCGAGGTAATGAACACATATAGAGTTTATCAAGTAGATTCATTTACATCCGATAAATTCAAAGGAAATCCTGCGGGAGTAGTCACAAATGCAGAAGGGTTATCCGAGTATGATATGCAATGCATAGCGCGTGAGCTAAACAATTCTGAGACCGTCTTTATTTTGCCACCCGATGATTCAAGCCACGATGTAAAACTTAGATATTTTACTCCAACCACAGAGGTACCTTCCTGTGGTCATGCCACAATTGCCGCCCATTACGTACGAGCTATCGAAAATCAACTCAAATCTAGCCAAGTCATGCAAAAAATAGGTATTGGTATTTTACCTATAGATATCATAAAAAATGAAGATTATACTATTTGGATGACCCAAGGAACAATCGAATTTTCCAATCCACTGTCTAATAAAGATTGCCACAATCTATTATCAGGTCTCGGTCTAACAGAAGAGGACTTAGATGAACGTTGTCCTATTCAAATTGTTTCGACAGGGCATTCAAAGGTAATGATTGGAATTAAATCCCGCACCACGCTCAATAGTATATCTCCTAACATGAGTATGTTAATTGAATTAAGCAAAAAAATCGGCTGTAATGGTTACTATGTTTTTACTTTTGCAGCACCTAACAGCGATGTATTAACTTATGGCAGAATGTTTGCTCCAGCCATTGGAATTCCTGAAGACCCCGTAACAGGAAATGCCAATGGTCCTTTAGGGGCATATCTAGTTAATTATGGATTAGTCAAGCATGACGGAGCTCTATTTTCTTTCAAAGGGGCCCAAGGAGAAGCAATTGGCCGCAATGGAATTGTTTATGTAAATGTAAAAATAGAAAATGATGAGCCAGTACAAGTTATAATTGGTGGAAAAGCAGTCATTGCCTTTAAAACACAAATTGAATTATAACTTTCTGACTTTCATTACAAAAACGTCATGTAACTAAAATAATATAGCAGTTTAGGAATGTGATATGAAGATGTCTAATGAGTAAGTTTCATCAAGGCCCATAGGCCATTATTCCCCAGCCATAGTACATAACGGCCTTGTATACGTATCTGGACAAATCGCTGTTGACCCATCATATGGTAAATTGCCTTCCAACAAGGCCGTCGAAGTACAGACGCGACAAGTATTAAATAATATCGTTAGCATTCTAGAAAAGCACGGTAGTGACAAACTAAAAATAATTAAGACCACCGTATTCACCCCTGATATCATCTATTGGACAATTATAAACGAAGTATACTCCAATTTTTTTGGAGATTACAAACCGGCGAGAACAGTAGTTCCCACAACTTCCTTGCACCACAATGCGCTTGTCGAAATTGAAGCTATTGCCTACATCTAATTAACAGTAAGAAAAACAGAAAACCGATAAGACCTCCATCTGAAAGGTCTTATCGGTTTTCTCTAAGAAACATCGGAAATGGTGCCCAGGAAAACAACGGAGATACGGTGGTGTTTTATCAGAATAAATGTTATGGCTACGGATTATGTGTTACGACCTGCCCGAGCGGGCCCATAGAAATGAAATTGCGGCGCGAATAAAAATTTAAGGGGGAGACTAAGATAATGAATGATTTAGCAATGTGGCACAATGATGTTATCGGACAGAGAGCGGTTGAGGCTTTAAATAAGCACAATTTTAGCGCTCACTACTTTGGTAATCGGCAAGAAGCGGTTGACTATGTTTTGCAGCTTATCCCGGATGGGGCGACCATTGGAATGGGCGGTTCCAAGACGGCGATAGAATTGGGTCTGTGGGAGTTGGTCTCTGAGCGTGGGCATGAGATATTTAATCATAATCAGCCAAGACTATCGCTTGAGGAAAAGACTGAGAGACGTTATAAGCAACTTACATGCGACGTATTTTTAACAAGCGCAAATGCGATCACACTGACAGGAGAAATTGTGAACCGTGACGGAAACGGGAATCGAGTGGCCGCAATGATGTTCGGGCCGAAAAGGGTCATAATCATTGCAGGGACCAATAAAATAGTTAGGGACCTCGAAGAGGCCGACAAGCGGATTAAGATGTATGCCGCTCCGATGAACAACAAGAGATTTGAGTCACCTAATCCGTGTGTGCAGCTCGGCGAGTGTGTGGATTGTAACAGTCCCCAGAGAAGCTGCCGTATCACGACCATACTTAGCAGGCGTCCACCACTTACCGATATTCACGTAGTATTAGTAGGAAAAAATCTCGGCTTTTAACGGCACTCGAGGTTGCTCTCTAGTTCCTGAAAAGAATATCACCTTCCTGACCTCCTCGCTCACGCTGACTATGTGGCGAAGGTTGAAACAACCGCTTGTGTTCAGTGTGGCACCTGTTAGTTACCGATACCTTAAAATTGAATTACTAACTTATTTTTCCACGTGGGCAAGCATAAACACACATAGCACATACTTGAAGCTTGCCAAGACTGTCAAGTTCCGCAAAATAGTTCATGCATTTCGTTACATCCAGTCTTGCAGAGCGGAGTTCGTATTCAACAGAATTCCTGCCTTTAATGGCCTGAACAGGACAGACGCTTACACACTGGTGGCACGTTCCACATTTATTTTCCAGCAAGAACCAAGTAAAGAAGTATGCCATGCCTCATTTAGCGTGAATTGTTTGCGTTGACAACAGCCGTCAGATTTATATTGATTTCTTATATAAAATAAAGATACAATAAAATCGGCTTCTCCATAATTTTGAATAATAATATTTTATAGGAGCCAATTTTAAAGAAAAGGAGATTCATTTGTGCTCATATATATCGATAAAGATACAAAAGCTCCCATTTATGAACAAATTTATACTATTTTGAGGCAAAAAATATTATCTGGCTCACTTAAATTCGCAGACAAACTTCCTGCAACGAGAAAGCTAGCTACGGAATTATCGATTGGACGTAATACTGTTGATAGGGCCTATCAACAACTTATCGCAGAAGGATATGTAACCTCTAAGGTTGGAAGTGGATTTACTGTTAATAAGATCCCCATTGAATTTGCGGTTTCTGATCAAGTAGATTTCAGCGCCCATTCCTTGGAAAAAGCACAGTCACAGTCCGTTTCCATACGATATGATTTTGCACATGGAGCCACTGATAATTCTATTTTTCCTTATAAGCAATGGAGAAAAAGTATCAACTATGCTCTAAATCTAATGGAATCATATTCTTGTATCCACTATCCGAGTCGACAAGGCGAAGCTTCCTTACGGCAAAATATCTCGTCCTATTTACAACGTTCAAGAGGTGTTCGTTGTAATGCATCACAAGTAATTATCACTTGTGGACATCAACATTCAATGGAAGTCATAGCAAATATGTTTGAACATTCAAGTAAGCGCTTCGCAATGGAAGATCCCGGATATGACGGAGTTCGTATTGTATTTCAGAATCATAACTATCAATTAACACCGATTCCAGTAGAAAAAGATGGTGTTTCTATTGAACCAATAAAAATTTTAAATACAGATCACCTTTTATATTTAACTCCGTCGCATCAATTTCCAACCGGCGTAATTCTCCCCATAGCTAAACGCCGCAAGCTAATTCATTGGGCATTTAATACCAATAGCTATTTAATTGAAGATGATTATGACAGTGAACTACGTTATGACACAAATCCAATTCCTTCTTTGCAATCATTAGATATTCATGGCAGAACTATTTATACCGGAACCTTTTCAAAGTCACTTTCACCTTCCATGCGTGTAGCATATATCGTATTACCGGACTCCTTAATGGATACATACCGTCGCTACTATCATCGCTATAATTCACAAGTTTCCGCTTTGCATCAGATTGCGCTTGCAGATTTCATTGCAAGCGGCAACTATGAAAAGCACATAAACCGTCTGCGTATCTTCTATCGTAAAAGACAAAACGCTTTGCTAACTGCCTTACGTGAAGTTTTTGGTAATACTGCCTTCATATCCGGCGAAGGAGCCGGTAAGCATATTCTTTTAACGTTAAAAAACTCACTTTCTCAGGATGATCTGATAAAGCGTGCTGAAAATATTGGTATCCGAGTTTATTCTACTAAAGAACACTATATGAATCCAATAGATTGTCCACACTCGCAAATTTTACTTGGATTTTCTATCATTCCAACTCATGATTTAAAATTAGTTTTAGAGGAATTGCATCACGCTTGGAATAATGATTGAAAATAGAATTTAAAATTTAACAATTGGCCTCATATAAACTATCAAAAGCGGTTCTTATTTCAGAACCGCTTTTATGCTATTCTTAAATAAACCACGTACCAGAGGTGTAAGAATGATTTATACAAAGAAACAAATCGAACAGTATTTAGAAAGAATCCAGTACGGCAGTTGGGTAGCGTTCAACGAACAGACATTACGAGATTTGCAAATTGCCCACCTGACCCATATCCCTTATGAAAATTTAGATGTCCTGAAGGGTATCCCTGTTTCCTTGGACTCAGAAGCATTATTTAATAAGATGATTTTGGGTAAACGAGGCGGCTATTGTTTTGAATTAAACGGGCTGTACAGCAATTTACTTAAAAGTCTTGGATTTCGTGTGACCAATTATCTCGGACGGTTTATTATTGGTTACAATAGCGTTCAGATGCGTCGTCATCGTATATTGAAAGTGGCAACAAATGATGGGGTTTTCATTTGTGACGTTGGTGTTCGTAGCGAATCTTATCGTGCACCACTTTATTTTATTGAAAAGAAAGTACAGTCCGACGGTATAAGCGAGTATAAGCTAGTTAGAGACGATTTTTATGGTTGGATTCTATGCATGCGTGAATCGGGTAAAGACTGGAAAAAGATTTATGGTTTTACGGAAGAGCCGCAACTTGACTTGGATTATGTGATGCCATCCTTTTTTTGCGAAAAACACCCCGATTCTGAGCATAATAAGTTTCGCAAAATATCCATTTTTACAGCAAACAGCCAAATCGGCCTCGTGGACAATGAGCTTAAAGTCTATAAGAACGCCAAGATTGATCAAAAGAAGCGACTGCAAAATGAGGAAGAAATCCATGAAGTTCTTCGTACTGTTTTCGGAATAGAAAACATATAAAACATAATTACAACACACCAAAATATATTTTAAAGCTACCGATATTAAGAAAGAAAATATGAGTACTGAAAAAGTAATTTATTGATTCGATGAAAAAGGGCATTCACTATTGCATAATTGGCCCTATGGAAATTATTAAAAGCGGTTCTTATTTCAGAACCGCTTTTGTGCTATGCTTAAATAAATTTTTAAAAACTACGTATTGGAGGAAAAAATATGAGTACAAAATATGTTGTAATTATTCAATGTGATATTGCACATAAAAGGTGCAGTGGATTTGCTTGTACAAATGCATTCTATAATAAAGATGGCGTTTTTAAGGATTATGATAATACTGTAAGATATATTTCATTTACTTGTGGTGGATGTTGCGGAAAAGGGGTTGCCGCTAAATTAGAACATTTCTCTAAAAAGCTTGCAAAGAAAAGTAACATTACCAAAGACGAAGTAGTCGTTCATTTATCATCTTGTATGGTAACCGAAAACCATCATTCTACTAGATGCCCACATGCAGATTATATCAGGAATATAGTAGCAAAGAAAGGCTATAAAAGTGTAGTGGAAGGGTCTTACATAAGTGCTGGCGCAACAAGGAAAAGAGAAGAAGGTATTTATAGTAAATTCTAATATAATGCTTAAGTTTGCATTTACCCAGTTTTTTGGAATAATGCTAAGACGAGCCAGTGCAATTGCGCTGGCTCTAACTTTTATACTTGTTTAGCTATCATGTCATTCATTTTTGTAATGGCCTTTTTCTTTATTTTTAATGATGGGAACTTTAAATTCACGTTGTGCTTGGGTGGAAAGCCCCTAAATCAAAATAGATACTTTTTCCTGATACCGACAGAGGAATTCCTAAAATTTTATTTACATCATCGCCCAACAATTGCATTTCCATGGCTGTTTTTCCGATGGAGAACATGACGCGGTTATCAATCCGATGATCAGCTGCTATGGAAACTGCGCTGCCAACGGCAATTCCCAAATCAATATCATCAAATGCACAGTGCCCGCCTTTTTTTTGCGTTTCACCGCAATTCTCAAAACCGCAAAAACTACAGAAAGAAAGTCCACGCGGTTTGGTTTTTGTACCAATTAAAACGACCGCATTCGAATTTCGCACGCTGTTGGCGTCACGCATGTTGCGCTTGCAAAATTGCTCATCCCGTTCCTGTCCTAACTTATCCATGCCATTAGCCAATTTTTCTAGATCCTGCTCTGTCAAAATTGCTGTTACGATACGGTCAATTCCTCTTGTCTTTGGTGCCGTTCTTGCAGCCACACACATTTTTTTAGCGACATCTAATACCGTTTCCTTTTCAGCCACACTGCTTTCAATAATCATAAACATCTTCCTCTCCCTCTACGAAATGTAATGTATAGTATAATAATAAAATATAATTTCATCATTTACTAGTACGCACATTTTTGTGGTATAGTATCCATTTGTATACTAAAGAGGACTGCAGCAGATTACAAAATATCTTATATTTATACAAGTTGCCGGATATAATATAAAAGCAAGCAACTGACTATGAAAAAATGATTTTTCCATGACTAGTTGCATATTTTCCATCCCATGAGTATAATATAAGAAAAGACTGACGTGCGCTAACACGCCAGCCCCACAGGCTGTCTAACCGGAAAACGGTTAGCCCAAATGCTACGTTATTAAGAAATAGCCGCACACTTGAGCAGGGGCGGCTATTTCTTTTTGGTCATGACCAATACCATGAGCGTGGCAAATGCGACAGCAAATGTCAATGCTTCATAAACAGTCATCCTACCACCCCCTTCCTGGAAAGGAAGGGGCTAACCGTCCCCCGAGCAGCCTGTTACGCTTATTATAGCATATTCTTCCAGAGGTAAAAGAGAAAATTCTTATTCCTGGCTTTGTTGTAAAACTGTGCCGCCTTCACTGAATGAGGCGGCCTTTTTATTTTCCCCGCCGCGCAGTTGCTCATCACTCGGCTGAGCGAGCCTTTATGCTTGATCTGGATCGGGAGAATGTCCCCAAAGTTGGATGATAATAACACCGGCAATGATTAAGATTCCACCTATTATCTGTAAAGCCGAAAGCGTATCACCTAGTAGTAATACAGAAAGCCCCACGGTAACCACTGGTTCCAGGGTACTTATAATCGAAGCATTAGCTGCTCCGATACGTGTAATACCTACAAAAAATCCAAGTATGCCAACGATCGTTGCCAAAATAGCAATACCCAACAGTGCCATCCAGCCGAATAACGGCAGTGTTATAATCAGGCTGCCACTGGAAATGCCGATTATGATAAAGATGATTCCCGCCGAAGTACATACATAAGTAGTAGCAACCAGCGAATCCACGTGTTTTAGTATCCGATTGCCAATGACAATATAGCAGGAATATACAAACGCTGCGCCAAGGCCGGTCATAAGACCCATTATCTTAACTTCCGAAATGGTAATTCCTAATATAAGCGCCAGTCCGCTAAAGCAAATAAGGAGGGCAACAACCCTTTTCCATGATATCATTTCGTCACCAATCAGAAAAGACATCACTGCTACCAAAGCAGGATAGGCATATAGAAGCATGGCAGCTAATGATGCCGGCAAAATTTCTACCGTTATTGCATACAAAAACGACATCGTACCATACCCTATGGCGCCCATTAAGCAGAGTTGAATAATTTGCTTCGTCGGAAGGTGAAAAGAGCGCTGGCTTATTACAATAATTGACCATAAAATAAACGACGCCAAGATAAAACGAAACCCCAGAATGGTTAAGGAATTGGCGCCAGCATCGAAGGCGAACTTCATGAAAATAGGCAAAGTAGCAAAACCGGCAGCTGATAGGGCTACCATACCTGTGCCAAAAAGTTTTTGCGACAAAGCATCTATCCCTCCTTTAGTCCGTACGTTATCCACTTTTTCTTTCGCGTACAAAGCATTGTTGCTACTCCCCTTCAAAAATCGTAAGCTATCGCTAATAGCACCTTCGTTTTAAGCCGATCAAATATCACTTGTTTAGTCGCTATCAATCTCATCTCCATTGCCATATACTTTTGCAGATTTTTTCCGCAACACTCAGACTGTACTCTATCTTGTTATGCAGCTTATTCACGTTATGTGCTAACGCTAATAGCATGCTTTCGGCTAAAATATTTTAATTGCCACTGTATTAACTGACCCTGGAAAGTTTCTTTTATTTCACCAAAAGCGACTTCAGATTGGATGCTTATTTGAAATTTCCTCAAATCTTTCATCAGTTATACCAAGTTTTTTCTTAAATCTTTCATCTTCCATTCTTGCCACAATTATCTTGCTTGGCAATATTTCCTTAATAATATTTTTTATCTTCTGAATTGCTTCGTCATCATCGTTATAGCCTTTAATGATAGTAACAAGCAATATAAACGTTCCTTTATATTGCTTGTTAAAGGAAACCATGTTTGAAATATATTCTTCTAACGTATATCCTTTAATCGGTCTTTGGATTTTTTGAAAATCTTCTTCTGTTATTACTTTTATTTCCCCAACTACCTCATCACATTTATTAGCGATTTATATATATTTATCTTGACCTAGTAAATATCCATTAGAAAGCAACCTTACAGGTAAGCTTTTTCCTTTGATAAAGTCAATAATATCACCAATTTTATTATTTATTAATGCTTCTCCCTTTGAGTTAATAAAGATTAATTCTGCTTTTTTATTTTCTATCATGCGTTCTAGTTCGATCAATGGACTGTCCATATTACCAAATGATTTTTGGGTATCTACCTTATTTTGCGACTTCCAGTCCCCTTCTTCCATCTTCAATATAAATATCCTTATAACTGAAACCACCCATCCCCTTATCCTCCTCAAGAATAAAGAATAAAAAAGCCTGAGAGATATTATTAATATCTCCCAGGCTTTTATCCCTCCGTGTACACAGTCAACTGTGTGTTTTCTCTCGGACCTGCCAGTTACAACTGCGGAACCCTAGAAAACTTGTATATAATTAAATTATGATTTGCAAACCTAAAATCGTAGATTAATTCTAGCATAACATTAAGATTAAATCAATCCTATGCCTTCTTCGTTGCGCCCCATTGCGTGATTTATTTGCCGATGTATGTTTTTATAAAAGTGCATATCTCATCCATAGCCTGTCGCACTGTCCTAGTGTTTTATCAGAGGACATAAGTACACCGATATTACATATATTGCAAATAATTAGACAATTTTCGAAAATATGGAGGAAATTGTGAAGTATTTGTGGAATTTTAAAAAAATAGGTTACTGGAAGAATAAAACCACAAGAAGCACGTTTATGAGCATCTTTATAACTATTTGTATAAAGATGTGTATCAATAATATTTTGAATCTTGAAAAAATATGAAGGAGGGCAAGACAAATGAACCAAATAAAGTATAAATTAATTCTTGTCATGGTTGGTATGTGCGCTTTTATGGCACTCGTTCTTGGAAGTTATAATATTTGGAGCGTAATTAATAACAAAAACGTCGCTGTTAAAGAATATCGCCAAGTCCTTCAAGAACAGTTTGATCGAAATATTCGTTTAGAAACTGAGACGGCTGTTAACATGGTTAATGTTATTTATAAACAACAGCAACAATCTCTATTGACGGAAGAACAGGCAAAATCGCAAGCTGCCAATCTGCTGCGAGATCTTCGTTTTGACAAAGACAGCTACTTTTGGGCCGACACCGCCGAAGGCATTAATATTGTTCTGCTAGGAAGAAACACAGAAGGAAAAAGCCGCATAAATGATAAAGATGCTAACGGAACCCTCTACATTCAGGAAATTATTAAAAACGGGATGAAGGATGGCGGTGGTTACTCCGACTACTGGTTTCCAAAGCCAAACGAACAACAAGCGACACCAAAAAGAGCGTATACTTTACTATTTAAACCTTATAACTGGGTGATCGGCACCGGGAATTGGGTTGATGACATTGATAAATTAGTAGTCAATCAGGAGCAGATATACTATGATGCTATGATTAGGGATATTTTGTTCACAAGTGGACTTGTATTATTAGTTTTGATCGGGACAGCAATGGTAGCCTGGTACATCAGTCGCAAAATATCAAGTCCAATCATTGAACTTTCCAACAGTGTAAGAGAAATTGCCAAGGGAAACCTTTGCACTATAGTAAATATCCATTCGGAAGATGAACTTGGGCAATTAGGAAAAGCCGTTAATGTAATGACTAGTGAGTTAGGAAGTTTGATCAAGCAGCTAGCCACATCATCGGAACAGTTAGCGGCTTCTTCGGAAGAACTAACTGCCAGTTCCGAACAGTCCGCTCAAGCTGCTAACCAAGTTGCAGGTACCATTACCGAGGTAGCAATTGGCGCAGAAAAACAATTAAAAGCAATAGATGAAACATCTACTGTGGTAGAACAAATGTCAGCTAGTATCCAGCAAGTAGCTGCTAGTGCTAATCAGGTAGCAAGTAATTCATTTCAAGCCGCTAATAAAGCAATCAATGGTGATAATTCTGTAGAGAAGGCGGTCAGTCAAATGGCTCATATTGAGCAGACTGTAAACAATTCCGCTCAAGTCGTTGCTAAGTTGGGCGAGAGATCGAAAGAAATTGGCCAAATTGTGGACACGATCTCCGGTATTGCTGGTCAGACAAACTTATTGGCACTAAATGCGGCTATCGAAGCCGCAAGAGCTGGTGAACAAGGAAAAGGCTTTGCCGTTGTAGCCGAAGAAGTCCGTAAGCTTGCGGAACAATCGCAAGATGCTGCTAAGCAAATTGCTGCATTAATCAGCGAGATTCAAGGGGATACAGATAAAGCCGTTGTCGCCATGAGTGAGGGTACGAAGGAAGTTAAAATAGGAACAGAGGTTGTTACTACGGCTGGTCACGCATTTGGAGAAATAGCAACACTGGTAACACAAGTGTCCGAACAAGTAAAGGAGATTTCCGCTTCTATTCAGCAGATGGCCAGTGGCAGTCAGCAGATTGTAGCATCAGTGAAGGAAATCAACGGGCACAGTAAAATGGCGGTTGGACACACGCAGACTGTTTCTGCTGCTACAGAAGAACAATCGGCCTCCATGGAGGAAATCGCGTCATCCAGTCAGAGTCTTGCCAAGTTGGCACAAGATCTTCAGCAAACTGTTAGTAAGTTTCAGGTTTAAATCAGAAATCAAAGAGTATGACTTTCATTTAGCCAAAATAGACCACCGCAAACCAGTGTACTCCATACGATTGCCCTTCGTTTGCTAACTGATATTCTTTGAATGTGCGCTTACCAAAGTACTGTCAACATACTTTTTGACTTCCCGTATATACACTTCATCCGGAATAAATTTTTGTTCTAACAATGCCTTTGTTTCTGACGATAGTTTTCTATCGCTGGCAATTTCCCTACCCGCTGTTTCTAATGCCTTTAAATAGTTAGCAACAACCATTCCTACCTCCTGTTCCCGAACGCTCAACAGTGCACCCTGGGAAGCATAGATTTCACCGATTACCTGGGCATTAAGATTACGTGCATGACGTTGAACCCAATGGGAGATTACCTGAAAGTGTGATCTCTCCGGATAACCGCAATTCGCCATCATGACTAACTGCGGAGCGGCTTTCGTTGTTAAATGCCGGCATTCTCCCTGCTGATCTTTCCCCCAATAGGGACTGGCTGTTACCATGAGTCGGTCTATAAAGGTTTTTAGCATACTGGAAATATTATCAAAATAAAGCGGCGTCGCCAAAACACGAACATCCGCATCTTTGATAAGAGATATAATTTCCGCCATATCATCCCTTATAACGCACTGTCCGGACGTTTTAAACCAACAGGCCTTACACGCCGTACAATATTTAACCTCTTTTTCCGCTAAAATAACCTCTACCGTTTCCGCCCCTGCTTCCTGTGCTCCTTTTAAGAATGCCGAAGCCATTATGTTGGTATTACCATTTCTTCCTTGGTGACTGCCATTAATAACTGCAATTTTCATTAAATCACACTTCTTTCACTAATTATAAAAATATTATACTAGCAAAGACTTGCAATGTTCAGTCTTAAAATAAGTTACAATTTATGGTATAATATTCATAGAAAATAATAAAAAAATAACCTGTCCGAAGTTTTCTCGCTTCGAATAGGTATTTTTTTTGCCTTGCGACCTAACAATTACTTGAATAGTTTATGCCAAAATCCTCTCGCTTGTTGAGGTTTCACTAGGACTTCTCTTATTCTTTCATCCTGTCGGCGGAAATGGCTGTCGAGCTCAGCCCGTAACTGTTGAATTTCATCTTTTACGACATCTTTCACGGCAGTTTGAACGGCAGATTGAACAAGTTGACCTAATTCAGCAGTTAATGTCGGTTGCCGAGTGAACGGCACAGCGTCCACAGCAGTAGCAGCAGCCTGAATAGCTGCTATAGGTATCCACCACTGCGATCTGCCTTTGCCGCGATCTTCCCATGTTGCAGGTAACTCTCCAGCTTTGATGCGGTTTCTAACGGTTTTAATGCTTACGTTCATAGCCTCTGCTGCCTGTCTCACGTTGTAATATCCATCCATATCTCACACCTGCCTATGTAAATATTTTCCATTTATTATAACACAGGTTAGAAATTTATAAAAGCTTTAGAAATTACACTTCGTTCCTTCAAGTTCATTTTACAACTGAACAAAATAGCTGAGCATCAACATCATTGAATTAAGAATGCATCTTACGAGAATGCTTCTTTATGTCCTGGTGCGGCCCAAATCAAGCATTGAGCCATATGCTATGACACTTCGTAAACTAATCATTATATGCACCAACTTTAACTTCGTCGTCTTCCGCATATAATGATGCGGATTTTAAGGCCTTACGTATATATTTAACCTGTGTCCCCACCACCACATTAACTCCCGCGAACATGACATCTGATACTTTAATGCGTCCGAATTTCATTTCTTCGAAAGTTCGTTCAATTTCAGCAATACGTTTACGCATATTTTCACTCTGACCTATAAGCTGAAACCGTGTCTTAGTAAGTCTTAATAACATCTCTTTTTTATTCTGAGACATCGAACTTTGATCCATGGACTTTAAAATAGTTAAGGCCTTTTGAGCCTTATCTAAACTCACCTCAACCTTTTTAAAATTCCGCCTGATATTTTGGTACTCTTCCCTTAGCATAGGATTTACACCCACTTCTAATTCAGTACGACTAGCCTGTGTCCCAATTATTTTAGCTCGTATTTCCTCTCCAGCCATTATTTTCCCGCCGATAATTAAGCCTCTTTTCCCTTCAACAATCACCCGTTTAGCCGCACTAATGCGTGAATTCAAAACTGAATCATTAACTAAAATGTCTTCCCCCGCAATCACAGTGGCATTTTCAATGAATTTAGCGACTACGTTTTCCTGGGCTTTAACATATCCCTTATTCATACCCTGTATACCAGTCCTGATTAATACACTTTTTCCTTCAATAATACAGCCACTAACGATTCCGCACACTTCCACATTCCCTTCTGCTTTTACAGAAAATCCTTCTTGGACAGACCCACGCACAGTTACACTACCCTCAAATTCTATATTCCCAGTAGATAAATCTACATCTCCATTTATCTCAATAGAAGGCATTACATTAATTTTATTATTAGCAATTAACAGTTGGCCAGTTATATTAGAAATTATGGTATTCTCTACTACTTGCACATTCTTGCCCGCCGGCATCAGCTTATCTTTTCCAGGTTTAGCAAGTACCGGTTGCCCTAAAACATCCGTTCCATTAATCCCGGCAGTTGGCGGAATTTTTTCAGCCAACAGTTGTCCTTCATGAACTGTAATAAACAAATTCAAATCCTTATAATCCACTCTGCCGTTCTCAAGTTCAGCAGGACGACCATTATTTTCAGTGTTTATACAGTATTTGATTGCAGCATCTTTACCATTAATTTGCGGCTGGCCTTTAGCACATGCTATACGATAGCCATGATGTTTATGCGCTTCTTCTGCAGCCTCCCCATTAATACCAAACACAACGCCGCTAGCTTTTATTTTCTCCATGATTTCTTCCACACTAATAGAACGGCACCCATGTGGTAAATCCACCTGCAGTGAAGCCTCCATACGATCCCGGGTCACACTAACCTGAATTTTCGGTTCTGGCGCTTTAGAAAAATCCGCAACTTTAATTGGCTGTCCTGATGGCTCTTTAATTTCACCTATTATTATATGGCGAGCAACATTTGTAACGCCACAATTTTTCAGAGCCTCAATAATATCATTTTCTTTGACAGAACTGCCTTCACCTTTCGGAGGATGAACAGTTATATATACAGCAGATTCATCGTTTGTAACTACATAAGATCCATCAATATTATCCGCTTTTTCTGCAGTATCTTCTTGTATATGCTCAGTAGTCATACTCATCCCCTTCTAGTGGGTAGTCGGTATAATTGATATCTATTATTTTACGCTAGCAGTCCCCCATGTAGTCAAATGCCTTTTGTTCTCTTCCATTTCGCTTCATATTTCAATTATCTATTTGCTTGCTTTCATTCGACGAAATTCTATATTTTCCTTGTGCCTTACGGGATATTGCCTAGATCCTATAGTAAAATGACACAAATACAAATAAATAATAAACCTGAAAAAACGAATTGCTAGCTACGTTTTCTCAGGTTCATTATTTATTAAGATCCCGACTGTTTTTCCGCCTGTTCCACTGCATTTTTGACAGCTGCTAAAATCCCCTGGCTGCTTATTGTCGCACCACTCACTGTATCTACATCAAGTGAATTTTTAGCGATAATTTCCTTTGATATTTGTCGAAAAACCTTAGTAAAAACAATGGATGTATCTTCTGCGTTCAATGCTTTGATATGCTGAAAGCGTCCATTTTCAATTTTAACTTCCAGTATATTCGTCTCACCGCGCTTGTTAACAGCCGAACCAACATAAATACCGTCATGCCAAGACAAATGAGGTGCCTCAGCAGTAATTGTGCTTGTCGTCATTTCACTGTGGAACAACACCCTTGCCAATGGCATAAATGCCATTCCCACAATCAAAATCACGCCAATAGATAGTCCCACTAATTTATTTGATTTTCGCAACTACTGCTTCACCGCCCCTATATCAATCACAATAAACAAGCCCTAACATAAATACAGAAAAATACTATCTGTGACAATTATTAATGATACTCTCTCTTTTGGGCTTGTCAAGAGCGAAGCATTAAATAAACTGATAATATAATAATTCCCAGGTAATTAAAGGCATTCACATTATTTTGTGTCCGCCTCTAACTATCTGGGAAAAGCAGTAACGCTTCTAAGCTTTCTTAGTGATCTAAAACTACATCCAAAATATCGTGTGCAATTCGTCTCATTGCTTCATCGTGGCGTTCATTTTCGATGCGCTGACGTTCCATCCACGCGTAATAACCCTCACCCCAATGACGATGCATTTCCTCTTCATGCCGACGATTTTCTACTTCCTCACGATGATGGCGTTCACGTTCGAATCTCTCATGACGTTCACGTTCGTGTCTTTCATGACGTTCACGTTCGTGACGCTCATGCTCCTCTTGCCAATGATGATCCCGATTACCCTCAAAATGTTCATCATGATCTCTAGGTGATGCCTCAATAACCGCTGTTCCTAAACCGACTTGCATAATACCTACCAAGGAATAGATCATGATTTTTTTCATTATATTGTTCACACGACATTCCACCTTTGCCATATTTTTATTCGGTTTTATTTCACTTTTTTATATCCTCATGTAAACAATACCATGGAAATGTGACAAAATTGTGACTGACGAGTCATTTTTTACTAATCACACAAAAAACGTGTAAGGTCACAATATTCGTCATGGAAATAATTTATCAAGTAGTCGAAGAAACTAAGACAAATTCATGTATGAGGTTCCGCAAAATTCGAATACTAAGCCAAGAACTATTTTTTACGCAAAGGTGGTTATCTAGTGCCAAAAATAATGAAAACAATGGATGGTAATCAGGCAGCGGCTGAGGCATCTTACGCCCTGACTGAGGTTGCAACCGTTTTTCCGATTACCCCTTCGTCTCCAATGGCTGAGGGGGTTGATGAATGGGCGGCTCATGGCAAGAAGAACTTGTTTGGCCAATGTGTTAGCGTAGTCGAAATGCAGTCAGAAGCCGGTGCTGCGGGTGCGGTACACGGTTCACTTCAGGCAGGAGCTCTCACGACAACGTATACGGCTTCTCAAGGGCTGCTCCTGATGATTCCTGAGATGTATAAAATGGCAGGTAATTTGGTACCAGCCGTCTTTCATGTCAGCGCACGTGCCTTAGCAACGCATGCACTTTCGATTTTTGGAGATCATCAGGATATCAATGCCTGTCGTCAAACAGGCTTTGCTTTGTTCTGCTCAAATAATGTCCAAGAAGCCATGGATCTCGGTTTTATCACGCATCTTTCCGCAATCAAATCCAGGGTACCGTTCTTGCATTTCTTTGACGGATTTAGGACGTCTCACGAAGTTCAGAAGATCGAAGTAACGCCCTATGATGAAATCGCCAAACTTGTTGATTATAATGCGATTCAAGAATTTCGAAACCGGGCTCTAAATCCAGAACATCCGGTTTTAAGAGGAAGTGCCCAGAATCCTGATGTTTATTTTCAAGGACGTGAGGCTTCTAATCCTTTTGTTGAGGCAATCCCTAATATTGTAGAAAATTATCTTAAAGAATTTAAAAAGATTAGTGGACGAGAATACCATCTATTTGAGTACTACGGGGACCCTGGAGCTGAAAATATCATCGTAGCCATGGGTTCGGTCTGTAATACAGTAGAAGAAACAATTGATTATCTGCAGACCAAAGGAGAAAAAATCGGACTACTTAAGGTCCACCTATATCGTCCGTTTTCCAAGAAACACTTTTTTGCGGTTTTACCTAAATCTGTGAAAAAAATTGCTGTCCTCGACCGAACAAAGGAACCTGGCTCCACGGGTGAACCGCTCTACCTTGATATCCTGCAAATCTTTAATCATGAGACTATAAAACCGTTTATCGTTGGGGGACGATATGGTCTGGGCTCTAAAGACACTACTCCTTCTCAAATCCTTGCAGTTTATGAAAATCTGAAACAGGATCAACCCAGGGATCAATTCACGATTGGGATTGTCGACGATGTCAGCCACACTTCTTTACCAATAAAAGAAACAATAGACACTACCCCTGAGGGTACGATTAGTTGTAAGTTCTGGGGACTCGGTTCTGATGGAACGGTCGGCGCAAATAAAAGTGCGATTAAAATTATCGGTGACAATACTGACCTCTATGTTCAAGGGTATTTTGAATATGACAGTAAGAAATCCGGCGGTACGACAATTTCCCATTTACGCTTTGGTAAAAAACCGATCAAATCCTCTTATTTTGTGTCTGATGCCGACTACATCGCTTGCCACAATCGGTCGTTTCTTTATAATTATGACCTTCTAAAAGGCCTAAAAAAGAATGGCACGTTTGTCCTGAACTGTCCCTGGCAGCTCGAAGAAGTACAAGACCACCTTCCAGCCTCGTTAAAACGCTATATTGCTAAAAACAACATCAATTTTTATATCATCGATGCAATATCCATTGCCGAAGAGATCGGGCTCGGTGGCCGCGTTAACATGGTTATGCAAGCGGCTTTCTTTAAACTGGCAAAAGTCATACCTGTTGAGGAAGCCATCCAGTATTTAAAGGATTCGATTCAAAAAACATACGGCAAGAAAGGTTCTAACATTGTTGAAATGAATCAAAAAGCGGTGGATCAAGGAATTAAGTTATTGCAGCAAGTAAAGGTTACTGCGTCTTGGGCCTACAGCGAAGACGAAACAATACCAGTGAAAGATGAGCCCGACTTTATTAAAAGGATTCAACGTCCCATGGCTCGCCACGATGGCGATGATTTGCCGACTAGTGCCTTTGTAGGAATGGAGGACGGAACACATCCGCTCGGCACGACAAAGTACGAAAAACGGGGAATTGCAGTCTATATTCCGGAATGGCAAATTGATAAATGTATTCAATGTAATCAATGCTCCTATGTCTGCCCACATGCGACCATCCGTCCCTTCCTTTTAAACGATGATGAACTTGGGAAAGCTCCCGACACCTTTAAGACGAGGAAACCGAATGGAAAAAAGCTTGAAGGTTATCATTACCGGATTCAAACTTCTCCACTTGATTGTACTGGCTGTGGCAACTGTGCGGATATTTGTCCGGCACCAGGTAAGGCTCTTGTCATGAAGCCAGCAGATCATGAAATTGAGATGGAATCAGAAAACTGGGAATTTGCGATGAATGTTACAGAAAAGCGGAATTTAATAGATGTAAAAACACTCATTGGCAGCCAGTTTTCCCGACCACTTCTTGAATTCAATGGAGCTTGCCCAGGTTGTGGAGAAACTCCCTATGCTAAACTTCTTACACAATTATTTGGTGACCGTATGTTGATCGCCAACGCTACCGGTTGTTCTTCCATCTGGGGTGGCAGCTCCCCGTCAATCCCTTATACCGCGAATGCCGATGGAAAAGGTCCGGCCTGGATGAACCCCCTCTTCGAAGATAACTCCGAATTTGGCTATGGCATGTATATCGGATCTAAACAAATCCGGTCCAAAATTGCCAATCTGATGCAACAAGGATTGAAAAATACGAGCAATGAGAATGTGAAACAAGCTTTCCAGGAATGGCTCAACAATATGAATGATGGTGAAGGCTCAAAGCAGGCTTCGGCCCGGGTGCTCACAGAGCTGAAAAAGGAAGTCAACTCAGCTGATCCCATTATTCACGAGATTATAGCACGGAAAGATTACCTAGTTAAGCCCTCCGTTTGGATTTTCGGCGGAGACGGCTTTGCATATGATATCGGTTATAATGGGCTGGACCATGTCATTGCCAGTGGAGAAGATGTAAACATCTTCATTATGGACACAGAGGTTTACTCTAACACGGGTGGCCAAGCTTCAAAAGCGACCCAGACTGCAGCCGTTGCTAAATTCACGGCTGCGGGGAAGAAAATTCGCAAAAAAGATCTTGGCCTCATCGCGACAACTTATGGTTATGTTTATGTCGCCCAAATCGCGATGGGGGCCAATATGAATCAAACGATCAAAGCAATTGCAGAAGCGGAAAGCTACAAAGGACCTTCCCTGATTATTGCCTATGCTTCTTGCGTTAATCATGGGATTAAATCGGGTATGGGCACAAGCATGCATGAGATGAAAAAAGCAGTCGATGCGGGATACTGGCATCTCTGGCGCTACGACCCACGTCTTAAAGAACAGGGTAAAAATCCGTTTATCCTGGATTCCAAAGAACCAACAGGCTCCTTCCAAGATTTTCTCAAGGGCGAAATTCGCTACTCCTCACTCAAGACGATTTTCCCTGAAGTCGCGGAGGAAATGTTCACAATTGCCGAAAAACATGCTCACGAAAAATACTATGCCTTAAAGCGTTTCGCAGAAATGCAGTTTGAATAAATTTAGAGGGGCATCTCAAAACGTTCTGAGATGCCCCTCTTTAAATTTTAAGCGGTTATGATAAAGAATTGGTATCTACCCATTCCTTAGCTTCCATTACGGCCTCTTCGCTGGGAACGGGAACTTTTGACTCAGGTTTTGTACTTTCGATATGCCCGCGCCAAGCCGCCGTATCATGTCTTTCAATGGGATTTTCTTTTGAATGATTGTCAGCCATAATAACACCTCCTTTTAGGTCTTATCATAGTGTTTTCCGAGTTTAATATAACCATTCCTATTTATAAATTCCTAAAATGCCCATCCTGTCCTCAACCACCGCATCAGCAAATCTCATAACTAAATATTGCTGGATCTCTCTTAGTATAAAAATCTAAATACAAATTAGTCAAAAACCGATTTAGTAATTTTGTATGCAAAATATAGTAGAAGTCCTCCAAAAAATCGATCAAGCCACTTGCGGCAGCTTTGATAGATTTGCCGAAAAAAGTTGGATGAAATCATTATCGACAGAATAACAAACCAACCTCCAACGGCTACTACAACTTCCAAACCATATATCCATTCTACCCAACTCGGAGTGTCTGGAGTAATAAATTGTGCGAATATACTTAAAAAAAATAGAAAAGCCTTTGGATTTAAGATATTACATAAAAATCCATTTTTAAAGCCTTGTAGAGAGGTTTTAGTTGTATGGATATTCTTTGAATATTCGAAGTCCATTTTTTTGCTTGAAAAAGTACCTATAATTGCCTGTACTCCTAAGTATCCCAAATAACAAGCACCCAAGATTTGTATAGCTTTAAATAAATATATATATTTTTGTAAAACCAATGCAAGTCCAAATATTGTATAAGAAGCATGAATAAGCATTGCAGTCCCTATACCTATAGCAGACGCAATCCCAATTTTCTTTCCATATTCCAGACTATTTTTCATAACAATAAAAAAATCAGGACCCGGAGATATTCCTGCCAATATCCCAATAAGAAAAATTTCAAAAAACATTCTAATTTTCCTCCTTTTATGTGTGCATTTTTAGTACTAAGCGTCCTAACTTTGCATACAAGTTCCGTAATCCTTCGTAAATCTTATTGTACTCTACCAACTAAGAAATATCAATTTTCAACAGTTACTTTAAACATAGCTTTTTTAAGCTCGTGTTTATTTAGACCCATAACTCCGTGATACCAAATTTATCAAATCATCAAATAGAAACGCCTTAAAGCGCAAACATGAAAATCGGTTCGCTCATTTTTTAAAACTAAAGCGTATTATGATTTTTCTAAATGCTTTTAATGCCAATCTCAAACTCCAATTAATATTTCTATTACCACATTCCAGTCTAAGTTTATAACGGACATAAAACCACCCCGTTAATATGTATGTGAAAATAATAGAGTTAGTTAGAGTTTTTGGAAACTGGTACATACTATTTGTTGGAATGAATTAGCTAGCATGATCTCACCATTAACACTAACTGCTTGAAAGGACAAAAAAACCCAACCGGAATAAACCGATTAAGGTTTTAAATATTAAAGTATCCTATTTTCTAGTAGCTTCAGTCTAAACTATTCGAATTTGGGTTCGGGTTGTGGCTGTGGCTGCTCTGGCTGTGGCTGAGGTTGTTGATCTGGCCGTGGTTGTGGTCGCATCTGTGGTGGTTGCTGTGGCTGTGGATTATGTTTATGATAACCGGGTTGTTCTTGACCAGCATCGTCCCCATCATCTAATTGTACAATCTGCTGTAGGCCTTCATTGTGTAACGACGAGGCTTCGATTACAATTGAACCAAGACCTAATTGCATCATAACTACCATTAAATAAATCATGATTTTCTTTATTATATTTTTCATAAGACACTCCTCCTTTGTCATATATATTCTTCAATCAACCAAGCATTTCACCTTTATTTATTCGCCGAACCAAGTATGTAGCCAATTACACCCGCTGCGATTTCTCGCATTGTATTGTCATGACGTTGATTTTCTCTTTCTTGACGATCATGCCATTCCCGTTCACTTTCATGATCATGGCGCCGCATTTCCCGTTCATGCCGTTCATTTTCTTGGCGCTCCCGATCATGTCTATCTTGATTATACCTATCCTGATCATGTTTTTCTTGATCGTGTCTTTCTTGATCGTGCTTTTCCTGACTATGTCTATCTCGGTCATGTTTATCCTGATCATTCTGCTGACCTTGATCTTGTGGCGGCGCCTGGTCCTCCTGACCGGCATCCCGTGGCGAAGCTAATACAGCTGTTCCAACGCTAACCTGCATTATACCTATCAATGCGTATATCATAATTTTCTTCATTATGTTTTTCACTAGGCTTTCCTCCAATACTTACTCTTGTATTGTAGTGTAACATGTAAATGTTACAAAGATATTACAACTCAACAAAATCCCTACATGAGTAAGGCCCATTCTCCAGCATCATCTGCCGAAGAACGGACGCCAATCCCACCAACAAAAAAGGCCCATCTCCAGCCATATCGACTAAGAGATAGGCCCTCGTCGTAATTCAAACAATCTGTTTAGTAATTAGTAGTCATCATCATCATAATCGTAATAGTAACCAGGATAGCCCAATCCTATTAAAAATCCTAATCCTAAGCCAGGGCCGAAACCACCAAAACCGTGACCGAATCCGTGGCCAAAACCATGGCCAAAACCATGGCCAAAACCGTGACCAAATCCGCCGTGACCAAATCCGCCATGAAACTGACGCCATCGTTCACAATTTTGGCAACGACATTGCATAACAATCCCTCCTCTACTATATTTTATGTAACCTTATTGTAAACGTGTACGTCCGTGGCATATCGCCAGAAATCCGCTTTCAACCTGAAGTAGACAACATGTATCATGCCAACTTAGTAGCAAGCTTCACGCGCCTCGGACTATTACCAACATGTCACAAAAATATGATAGATGAACCAATCGAATGTAATAGATGAGAGGGTCAGCAAGAAAGGATTAGAAAAAAAAGCCTTGCAAGAAAAAAACTGCAAAGCCTTGAAAACGTAAATATGAAGGCCATTCTCCCTTACCACATAATATATAAATAGTATTATTCACTACCATTAACGAACGTAGCAATATTACAGCAAAGCTCATCTTAGCAGCTTTGCTAGCCTTATCACTACATTTCAATTTCTGTTGCGGTCAAAGTAACCGGGCCAATAATAGTCGCTGCACTGCCAGTATCCGGCAACTCAGCAGTAAGAACATATTTGTAATGTCTTGATGCCGTAAAGCCGGTATCGACATGAGTAAAGCTAGTAACTTTCTTCTGATCGGAAGTACTTTCCGCAGTATCATTAGCACTGAAAACCACAGTACTGCCACGCAAGATTTTAAATAATACATTAACCCTGCTTAATCCTGTGCCATCGGTTACAGCCTGGTAGCCAACAGTCGCAGTTAATAATACGGCATGATCTCTATCGGAGTGTATTTTAGTAGAAGCTAAATCCGTGACCGCTGATTCAAGGGATATGTTTACACTCCCGCTTATATTGCTTGGCAATACATAATAACCGAATTCATCCAATTTGCCGTAACGATCCATCCAAACAGCTCCCTCATTATAATCTATTAACATATTATTCATTTATCGTAACTATTGTTCCAAAAGAAAAAAGCTGCCCGGTTAATGGCTGTGCGTCCTTTTCCAGCAGCGCTGTCAATAGCTTGGGCATTTTACAATACCTCTTACAGCTGAAGACTATATAAGTTGTTTCATGACCTTCGACACACCCAGGCAACATTACTATTACGTAAAAAGTAGTGTCTCGCCAATTCTTACAGCCGTGCTTCCTTTACTTCGGATTAAAATAATAGGCAAAACTAACAAATAAGCCTTCACTCATTAACTAAAGTGAAGGCTTTACTCATGCATTCAAGTATTTTTTTGTAACTTCAGTCCGATAAAGTATTACGCATCAATTTCCCATTAGTATTCTTTCCGATTCATTGCCGCATAACTTGCATACCACAGATATTACCAATGTTTTGCTGTCTGTAGAAATCCTAATTAAATCAACTTCAAAATGCACCATTTTATTTGAAAATAATTCTGTGTTCCCACAGGCACAGCTAACGCGCATAATTTCCCTCCGATATATGATATGCTGAAAATCACCTATCCTGGCCTAAGTCACGATAGGTGAACAAAAAACGTTCACTCCAAGGAGGAGCGGCTAACATAACCTATAAAACATTATTTCAGACTACTTTTTGACTCATGGCTGTACGACATTCTTTACAAACATTTTTTCCCCTGAAGTTAGTTAACTCATCAGTACTTCCGCAAAACGTGCAGCCAGGTTCATATTTACGGAGAATGATATGATCATTTTCGACGAATACTTCTAAGGGAGCTCTCTCGTTAATTTCCAAAGTACGGCGCAATTCCTTAGGTATTACCACTCTGCCGAGCTCGTCCACTTTTCTAACAATTCCAGTTGCTTTCATTTTACATTTCTCCTTTATTCGACCTTATTCAACAAAATATTACAAGATGAATATAACAATTTATATAATATCTGTCAATCATCTTACTTACCACTTATCACATTCGATGATATTCAGGTTGGAATAATTGGGAACAAAAAAAGACCTCGTGTGAGCAATGTCATTAAGATAATGCATAGAGTATGAATCCCCAAAAGAACCGAGTACGAAAAAAGCGTACCCGGTTCTTTTT